>JAOZHR010000012.1 GCA_026014805.1 Candidatus Bathyarchaeota archaeon
AGACTTCGGCGAACCAATTATGAATTCTACAGAAGAAAACTGCACGATAACATTACCAATTATATTTGACAACAATGGCTACTACAATATAGATGGACTGAACATCACTACACTCATCACAGACTATAAAAATAGGCGAATTTCAGAAGCCACCACTTACATAGAACAAGTTCCTCCTCAAAACAGCGCAACCATTTTTCACAATGTTAGTTTCAACCTAAACGAGATAATGATACAAGACCATTATCTCTTTAATGACTCGAACTTCACCCTTTCTGGTTTAGTCCAGTTAAATTATGCCAACTTGATACCGTTAGGATTCGAAGTAAACACGACAATACCGTGGGGTGCACCACTTTTCAATTTTACCATTGGTATGCCTGAATACAACACGTACAACAGTACATATATGAGAGTGAATATGCCAATCAACTTCGAAAACCATTCACCCCATTTCAACGTAAGTGGGGATATTCTAATCGAGATTTTCAATGATAGACATCAGCTCTATGGAAAGAGCGCGGTTTCTATAGATGTTCCATCCAACAATATGTATTACGGTGAGATTGAAACGCTAGTTAATGCGGCGATGGTGACAGAACGGGGGCAAATTCGTGTATACGTTGAAACGGAGATGTTCAGTTATGGTCCTATGGTGATAAGCTATGGATAAAGTGGAAAAGGGTAAAGAAGACAGGCTCACGATGAGGAATTTGATGCCACGCGTCTTTAAAGCTTTGCTTAAAGTAGCGATTGGTTACATTCTCTTCTTCGTCCTTTCAGAGCTATTGATTCCCTTTAAAGGCATCTATAGCTATCAAACGGGCTTCACAGCCTTGATTGTGCTATTTTTAATCTTTACTTTCTTTATTGAACTAGCTAAAGGCACGATTGTTCAACACGTTTTTAGCATAGCGAATTCTTTGATGATTGTGTTTTACTTTGTTTGCATTCTAGATGCAGGTATAATTAATGTCACCATAGAGCAGGTTGACCTGATGGTTGACCTGCGCTTCTTTCTCTCTATATTTATTCTGGGCGGTGTTTTGAGCTTTGCGAAGAGCATGTTACAGCTTGTGAATTGGATGAACGAAAAAGAAGAACGATGGTTGATATATCAAATCAAATCGCTGTAGGAAAGCTTTTCTAAACTCTTTGGGCTGATATCTAACTGTTCTCTGAGCTTCTCCAACTTAAGCAAGTCTTTTTTCTGTTGCTCTGAATCTTCGGAAGTTATGCATTCAAATTCTATGAACGAACCTAAGTCTTTAATCGTGTCTAAATGAATCTGAACACCTTCATAAACGTAAATTTCCCTAACTTTATCTACTGTAACTTTAACCTTTATGATTCGCTCAAGAATTTGTTTGAAGATTTGAGGCTGAGGAATTTTCAGAATGAAAACAGAACTTCTCTTTGGCTCGGCAACATTTTCTCGTTCATAATAAATCAGTTCAGCGTCAGTTTCGCCCTCCACCTCCCGCAACTTCAACCTACCCTTCGGAACCTTGTAATAAGTGTCAATCTGATGCAAAACACCCACTTGCTCAGCGCCATATTGAACAAGGTTGTCTCGAACAATGGCTAAATCATCTGCTTTAGCTTTCAACTCGACCATTCTATGTTGAACTCCTGTGGATTTGGAAGACATATTCTTTCCCCATTAGATTTCTGGCTAGTTACGATTTCTTGATTGCAGTAGTATATATGCTAAAGCGTGTGTTTTCAAGTTTGTGAGCTTAATGACTTCTTTCTAAAGGAAGCACGAAACACATCTATGAAATATTAGTCAAACGTTTCATTTCCTTAGCTTCTTCGCCATAACATAAGCATTTTCTCCATCAGCGTAGTACCTACGCGCCATCCGGACAACTTGAAGCCCTAGCTTCTTGTACATACTTGCTGCTGGGACGTTGCTAACTCTCACTTCCAAATAACATTCTTTCGCTTTATACAAACGCATATTCTTCATCGCCTCCTTCGTAAGAGCAATGCCTACGCCTTTACGTTGAAATTCCGGTAACACTGCAACGGAAACCACATGACCCTTCTTGGAAATGCTAAATAGGCCAAAACTCGAAAAGCCTGTTTCAATTCTGCACATAATATACCCTACAATGTTGTGCCCCTGCTCAGCCACAATGAAAGTAGCTGGATACCGCTCATAAATGTCCATGAAGAAATAGGTTGAATAGTTCTCAGGTAGGCAAACACGGTTTATCTGAATGACCTTTTCGAGGTCTTCAGGTTCAAACGGTCGCAGTGTGAAAGTTGTCTGCAATTGCTGTTTCCTCGCCAATTTTTAGGCAACACACATGAAAGTTAAATGTTTTGGCTTCACACACTACATATATGTTTGCAGAACCCATAGGAATGGCTGAAGACCTAGAAGGTTCAGGTATGAAAGCCTTAGCGTTGCTGTCCGGCGGTTTGGACAGTATATTAGCAGTGAAGCTAATCCAAGAGCAGGGAATAGATGTTGTGGCAGTAAACTTCATCTCCCCATTCTGTCTTTGCGGAAAAAGTGGATGTGGCGCCGCTGGAATAGCAGAACAACTCGAAATACCACTTAAGATAATGAATGTAGGTGAAGACTATCTTAAGATATTGAGGAACCCCAAGTATGGTTACGGAAAGAACATGAACCCCTGCATTGACTGTAGAATATTCATGTTCAAAAAGGCTAAAAAATACGCCGAAGAAATCGGTGCCTTATTCCTTTTCACCGGAGAAGTTCTTAACGAAAGACCTATGTCCCAGCACAGAAAAGCGTTGAGCGTCATTGAAAAAGAAGCAGGTTTAGAAGGAAAAATTTTGAGGCCTTTGTCTGCGAAGTTGCTACCAGAAACCGAAGCGGAAAAAAAAGGATGGGTTAATAGAGAAAAACTGCTCGATATTAGAGGTAGATCGAGAAAGAAACAGATCAAACTTACTAAAGAGTTCGGCATTAAAAATTACCCATGTCCCGCAGGTGGTTGTTTACTAACCTACAAGGAATTTGCAGCAAAAATCAGAGATTTATTTGAACACAAGAAAAAAGTTGGAATTAAAGACATTAACCTGTTGAAGATAGGGAGACATTTCAGGTTTGGAAAGAACAAGATAATCGTTGGAAGAAATGAAGCTGAAAATAAACAACTAGAGCGAATGAAAGGAAAGAATGATTATTGCTTCGAAGTTCCTGACTGCGGTAGTCCCATCACTTTGCTGCAAGGACCGAAAACAAGAAAGGCTGAAAGGAAAGCAGCGGCTTTGACTCTACGTTACTCTGACATAAAACTGGGAGAAGCGCTAGTTAAGTTTGGTAGAGAAAAGATGGATAAATCAGTGGTTGTTCCAGCTCTAGATGCCTCTGAAATTGAGGAACTAAGAATGAGATAATTCTCTATGCTAGCGAACGCCAATATTTCTACTAATGGCCCAACAACAAAAGCCACAAATTCAGATATAGTGCTGCTCCAAGCGAGGAGACCAGGATTAAAGAAGCGATTGTTTCTTTGTAAAAATCATAACGCTCGCTGAGAATAATCATAGAAACGGCAATGGGCATACCATGCATAATTACCAATACTGAGCTTTCCACACCAGTCAGGCCAAGCAGTCCAGTGGTTAAAAGAGCTATTCCTGGTAGGAATACTATTCTCAGCAGGCTCAGCTTGAAGGCTTTAGATATGTTTGTATACTTCCTTCCGTAAAGAAAAACTCCAAGCATAAAGATGGCCACAGTGGACGTGGTGCCTCCTAGCATGTGTAAGGACGTTGAAATGGGGGCTGGGATTTCTATTCTAGTAAGCGATAGCAGAATGCCAGACACTATTGATATGATTAATGGGTTTTTTGAAAGTCTTCTGGTAACATGCTTTATTCCTTCCCATTTTGTGGATTTCTCAAGTCTATACATCTCAAGGATAGAGAGAGACGTGGTGACGCTCACTATAGAAATGGAAGCTGCTGACAAAGTTGCCAGACGTTCTCCCTCCGTCGGAAAAGCAAATGTTACGAATGGTATGCCAAAGAAGGCTAGGCTGCCAAAAATAGTACTTAGAATCAGAAGGTAAAGGCTATTTTTTGGAAACTCGAATGCGAAGTAAAGAACTGTGTAAATTGCTAATACAATAAAGATAGGGACAATTCCCGCAGACATGAATACGAGAATCTCTGAAGTAAATTCTATTTCAACCATATTGATGAAGAATAGGGCAGGTAATGCAAAATAGTATACGTAGGCGCTGAGCACCCGTTCATCGCCCGATTTCAAAATTCCCATCCTTCTAGAAAGGAAACCAGCTCCAATTAGAAGAAAAATAGGAACTATTGTTTGCACAGTGGTGGCATTCATGGGGTTTCATCTTGTTGTGCATGGTCTTTGGATTTGTTTCACATGTTGCAGCAAACATAGCCTATGCAACTAACTCTTCACTAATGGAAAAGTCACGTGGCCATAGGGAACTGCCCAAACTTTGGCATTTTTACCTGCAATGTCAAAAGCGTCACGCAAAGCATCATTCAATGCCCTCGCCGTTTTTAGTCTAAACACGTTGACTGCATAATAATCAGGCATCGTTGAAACAAGAATAATCTGCGCTTTTCGCAAAGCTTTTAGTAAGTAGTAGGCCTTGTGCCCACCAATAACAAAGCGTTTCTTGATTTCCTTCTCCATAGGCTTCAGATCTTTAAACTTTACCATCCACTCATAAAATACCTCGTTTCCATAGCCTTCAGGGCACTCAGCAACTAAGACAATGACACCGCCACGCTTAACACTGTCCAACACATTGTCAACTGCTTTGTATGCTTGGAAGAAGTTGATGTCTGCGGGGTACCCACCAGGACTAACTATGACTATGTCTGCACGACGGTCAATTGGCACCTTGTACATTTCCTCAACCAGTTTCACACCTTCGTAGAAAGCTTGCTCCAAATCACCGGCAAACGCTTTCACAATTTCGCCTTTACTATTTGTAACCACATTCAAAATAAAATCAACCTTTGCCAGCCTTGCGGCTTCAACCATATCTTCGTGGATTGGATTCCCACTTAAAATGCCAGTTCGAGCTTGGAGATGCAAAAGCATGGCATGGTTGCGCTGAATCGTTTTGGCGCTGCTTACGCCAGGCAAAACGCTTTTTCTACCTCCACCAAAACCCGCGTAATAGTGCATTTCAACGTCGCCCGTTAGAATTCGTACATCCGCTTCCGCGAAAGCTTTGTTAACAAAAACTTTCGTTCCATATCTCTTGCCCGTTCCCATGTAAACGTGGTCCTTAGCGTGGCAGTCATGGCTTATGATTTTGACACGGTCTACTACATCTTCGCTTAGAAGTTCTCTTGCCTCGTCGAGTTTCACAGCTCTGTGGGTGCCACAGCCGAAGATTACGGTAATATCTTCGTCTTTAACGCCGAGTAGGTTTAGATTTTCCAGAAGGGGAGGAACTATCAAGTGACTTGGGGCAGGCCGAGTAACGTCATCTACAACTATTGCAACTCTGCTACCTTGCTCTATTATTTCATTTAAGGGTCTAGAACCAATCGGCTCATTTAAAGCTCGTAAAATCTCAGCTTTTGCATCTGGTACTCCAGGTTTTTCTTTTGGTTCTATGGCTCCGAGGAAGTTGCGGGTGGGAATGCGTGCACAAACCTCTGTCTTGTCGTAAGGAAGCCATACATCTACCATGGAAACGGCACTCCAAGTGAAGGAACAGTTGAGGACTACAGCTTTTAAGCCTATCGAAGACTATGTGAGACAGAAATTGTCAGCATAAGTTCTTTTAACCAAAAACACATACCAATTATGGAGGAGTATTTCCATGTCAATAGAAAAAACGGTTCCAGAAAAGAATGAAATAGCCTTCAAATGGTTTAACAACTATGCAGGTGTCACCATAAGAACACCAACTAAAATATTTGTAATAGACCCTGTGGACGTAAACGCCAAGGACTTCACAGCCATAGACGCCATTCTCATCACCCACGAACACTACGACCATCTGGATAGCCCCCTAATAAGGAAGATGCAAGAAAGAACCCAATGCCAAATATTCGCTGACCCAACATCCATAAAAAAACTCGGCGTTTCAATCCCAGCTGAAAAGCTGCAGGAAATGAGACCCGGAACAGAAACAAAAATCGACAATGTAGCTGTGAGAGCTGAAATGTGCAATCACCCGCCTGCAACCACGCCAATCACATTCATAATAACCAGTGAAGATGGCGTCAACATCTTCCACACAGCGGACAGCTTGCCCTTTCCAGAACTAAAAGACATAGGCAACGAACAGAAGCCAGACATTGTCTTTTGTACAGTCGGCATAGCACCTGGCACGTCGCCCGAGACAGCGACAGAAATAGTGAAACTTGTAAAGCCAAAAGTTGCAGTACCATACCACACAGCTTCAAAGGCTGACTTGAACAGGTTCTGCGAAATATTGTCGAAAGAAATGTCAAAAGTAAAGTGTCTGGTAGCTGAGAAAGGTAACGTTTACATCGTTGGAAAGGAACGAAGAAAATGACCGTAAAAATAGAACCGATGAAAGAACAGCTTTGCCGAGTACTCTTCAAAATTGGCGCATTGAAATTCGGCGCCTTCAAGCTCACAAGTGGAAAAATAAGCCCCTACTACATCGACCTTCGAATTGTGCCAAGTTTTCCTGATGCCTTCCGCGAAATTTGTGACTTCTACGTTAAACTCATAAAAAACAATGTCGGAATCGAGAAATTCAAGCGAATAGCGGGAATTCCCACTGCTGGCATGCCTTTCGCTTCTGTTGTCGCTTATAACCTTGACAAGTCTTTCCTCTACACTCGTCCAACCCAACGAAGGCACGGGAGAGAACGCAGAGTTGAAGGCATATTGATGCCAGGTGACAAAGTTTTGATACTTGATGATTTGATTACTTCGGGCAAATCGCTACTTAAAGCTGCGACTGCAATAAGGGCAGAGGGCGGAGTAATCAACGATGCCGTGGTTTTAATCGATAGAGAAGAAGGGGGAAAAGAAAAACTAGCAAAAGACAATATTACATTGCACTATTTGCTAAAAGCAAGGGAAGCCGCAAAAACGCTATACAAAGTAGGAGCTATAACAGACATGGAATTTGAAACAATTTTGAAGCAGAGAAAAGAAAAATAACACTAGATGCGCGATTGTCGGATGCTTCTCAACAAGGGGGTTCAAAACTAAGTATTCATTTCTTCTTGAACATAGTCATAATGCTCATAATAGAGAAGGGTGGAAGAAATATTTGAGTGTTCTACAATTAATCACTCATAAAATATCAGTTCCTTTTCTTCAAGCTCTTGGTGCAGTTTGCTAACAGCTTCATATACATATTGCTCCTTTTTAGCTCCTGTGCAAACAAGTTTCCCACTTGCAAAGAGCAGTATGACAACCTTAGGTACAGCCATACGGTAAATCAACCCGGGGAATTGCTCTGGCTCGTACATGGTTTTTCCCAATATATAGGCTGCTTTCTCTAGATCAATAAGTCCTCCAAGATTTGCTGAGGCTACAATGTTTTGGATTTTCAGCTCAGGTTTGCCTACGATAATTATGCCGCTTCCCTTTAATTCCTTGACTACCCGCATAACAGCTCTTCGAGATTCCCTCTCAGACTTGGCACCAGTGCAGACCATCTTTCCAGAGTTAAAAATCAGAGTGGCTGTCTTCGGTCTTTTAAGACGAAAAACCAAGCCTGGAAATTGTTCAGGTCTATACTCCACACCAGGATATCCTTTTACAACAGCGTTTAAATCGACACGTTGATTTAATGTTGCAGAAGCAACCACGTTTTCGATGCGAATGGTGGCATTTACTTTTGGCATTCATAGCACCTTTAAATGTTATACATTTGCATATGTCAATATATAAAGCCTTATAAAGAGTCTATGTGCAAAACGTCGGTTTCCTCTGTGGATTGTTTTGGTGCTTTCTTTTCCTTAGCGAGGGGGATTATAAATTCAAGAAGAATTAGGATTACTATGAAAATGATAATGATTAACATTCCTTCAGGTGTGCGGACAAACAAAGGGATATGCCCAAGGTAGGGGATGCTCCACACAATTTTGCCTACAAGGTTACTGTCATAGACTTTCCAAGGATCTGAACTTGGATTGTTATCACCTTTAGTCATGATATACGGGGTTCCTGCATTATCAGATATATTCACGGCCCTGTGAACAATAAGGTCATCTGGGTTGTTTGGTTTGTTAAAAACAATGATATCACCTGTTTCATATCCCGCAACAATGTCGCTTACGTTTAATCCACCTCGAACAATTATCAAGTCACCAACATCCAATGTAGGCATCATGCTTCCTGATGCAACTGCAAGAAGAGGATAGTCAGTTCTTAAGTAAATTCTTAAGCCAAACCAAAAAGCAACAATGCTGCCTAGAATTATTGCCAGAAGAATCAGGGATTTTACGTATTCATTTTTCAGGACGTGTTTAAGCTTTGGCATTCTATCGACTTCTCACCATGAACAGCGGTTTTGCTGTGTTTGTTCACTGTCTTGTATTTAAAACTTGACATCCATGGGGAACATAAAAAAGGGAAATGAAGGAGCTTAGAGTTCGGATGGAGCAGTTTTGCTTTGAAGTTGCTTTCACTGTGAACTGCCGCTTTAGATTTTCTTCTTACCTAAGACAACGCGAAAAGCTTTGCCGCATTTCGGGCAGTCGTATAGGCCGATTTCAAGTTGCGTTCTCTTGCCTTGCTTGTCAGGTCGACCAGCCATCTTCCAACTCTTTCTCATCTTGCCTTCACCGCTACATTTTGGACATTTAGGCATTATTTCTTCCTCCATAACAATGTATTATGGTTGCTATGATAATACATAAAAAATTTGCCATAGTATCCGAATATCTTAGAGGGTTTCTTTTAAGAACACACACTGAATTCTCTTCAAAGCCAAAATAATTAGCCCATATCAAAAGAAGAAGGCTTCAATTTTCGACTAATTTCTCTGTTTTTTTGCAAGTCTAAAATTGCTACTAATTTTCGAACATAGGGGCAACGTTGTTCACTGAGAAAGGTTTGAAGGAATGATGATGGAAAAACCCTTTAAGGAGAAACTATGTTAAAGCTAAACTTACTATAGGCGCGTGTGGCGATGAGTGAAGCGTGGCATTCCAAGTCAATTGAGACAGTGCTTGAGGAGCTGCATGCAGACTCTCTTGGTTTGAAAGAGGAAGAGGTAAAACAACGCTTAGAGAAGTATGGGCTTAATGAACTAAAAGAGAGAAAACGAACCTCCGCTCTTCAGATCTTTCTAAACCAATTCAAAGACATTTTTGTGGTTATGCTGTTGATCGCAACAGCCATCTCCTTCGCTGTTGGGGAGACAACCGACGCTGCTACTATAGCCACTATAGTCGTTCTCAATTCAGTAGTCGGCTTCGTCCAAGAATATCGCTCCGAAAAAGCAATGGAAGCCATGAGAAAGCTTACCGCTCCGAAAGCGCGACTAATGAGAAATGGAAAAGAAGTGTTGGTATCAGCAAAGGAGGTTGTGCCCGGGGATATTGTGCTTTTGGAATCGGGGGACCGTGTTCCCGCAGATTGCAGACTAATCGAAGTTGTAGAATTGAGAACTGATGAAGCTGTCTTAACAGGTGAGTCTACACAAGTAGGGAAAAGAACTGAAACTGTTGATGCAAATGCGCTTGTAGCCGATAGAAGAAATATGATATTTACGGCGACTTTTGTAACGTACGGTCGAGGAAAGGCTGTAGTAACCTCTACTGGCATGGAAACCGAGTTTGGAAAAATCGCTGAAATGGTGCAATCAGTTGAAGTAGAGGAAACGCCGTTAAAGCTCAAGCTGGAAAGCTTTGCAAAGAAGTTAGGAATAATTATTGTTTTTGCGTGCATCGTCATATTTGTCCTAGAACTGTTGGATCCTGCGAGACCTGGAACAGTAGTAGAGAACTTCATGACAGCAGTTGCGTTGGCGGTGTCAGCGGTTCCAGAAGGTCTTCCAGCAGTAGTAACAATATCACTAGCTTTAGGAGCTCGTGAGCTAGCGAAACGAAATGCGATAATTAGACGACTTGCTTCTGCAGAAACTTTAGGCGCTACTACTGTGATTTGCTCCGATAAAACCGGCACACTAACGAAAGGTGAAATGACTGTCCGCAAAATTTTCACAAACAGCAAAATGATTGAAGTCACAGGCGTGGGCTATGTGGCAAAGGGGCAATTTCTGCTGGATAGCAAGCCATTAGACCCAAAGGAAGATACAAATCTAAATTTGCTTCTTGGCGCTGGCACAGTTTGCACCAACGCTTCGTATGATGGCGAGAAAGTAATCGGCGACACAACAGAAGGAGCTTTGATCGTTGCAGCGACAAAAGCGGGAATGACAAAGATAGAATTAGAGAAGAAATATCCTCGGGTTCACGAAATACCCTTTACTTCAGAAAGGAAACGAATGACAACCGTTCACGAAATGTCTGAAGAAAAGTTGTTAGTTTTCATGAAAGGCGCCCCCGAAGTCATTCTAGATCGCTGCACAAAAATCTTCATAAACGGAGAACCAAAAAAAATAACCAAAAAAGAAAATCAAAAGATTTTGAAAACAAACGAGCAAATGGCAACTGACGCGCTCCGTGTGCTCGGAGTGGCTTTCAAAGAATTAGTCGACATTAGACTTGAAGACTTCCGCGAACTGAGCAAAACAGAAGATATAAACAAGCATGTAGAAAGCGACTTGGTGTTTGTAGGCTTAGTGGGGATGATTGACCCTCCAAGGGAAGAAGCTAAAGAAGCTAATAAGTTGTGTCAACAAGCAGGCATCAAGACCATTATGATAACTGGCGACCACAAACTTACTGCTGTTGCAGTGGCCAAAGAAATAGGAATAATCAAGGGTAACTCTGCGGACATGGCTTTAACAGGTGCAGAACTTGATACTATGAGTGATGAAGAGTTTGAAAAGATTGTTAAGGACATAAGGGTCTATGCAAGAGTTTCCCCTGAACATAAGCTTCGAATTGTGAAGGCCTTAAAGAAGAAAGGGGAAATCGTTGCCATGACTGGAGATGGCGTTAATGATGCTCCAGCGTTGAAGCAGGCAGACATAGGGATTGCTATGGGCATTACAGGCACGGATGTAACGAAAGAGGCAGCGGACATGGTGCTTGCGGATGATAACTTCGCCACAATTGTTACTGCCGTAGAAGGCGGACGCACAATTTATGACAACATAAGGAAGTTCTCTTTCTTTCTACTGCGATGCAACTTTGACGAGTTGGCACTAATCGGAGCTTTTGCATTACTAGGCCTCGAACTTCCTCTAACCGCAGGTATGATTCTATGGCTAAACCTAGTTACTGATGGAGGGCCAGCCCTTGCATTAACAATGGATCCTCCAGAGAAAGATGTGATGCAAAGACCTCCACGAAATCCGAAAGAAGGAGTGTTACATGGAAGAATGGCCTCGATAATTACAACTTTTACACTGCAATTCCTCTTAACTGGAGGTCTATTCTACTGGCAGTACTATCTGCTTCCCGGACCTTTGACAGAGCTGAAGTTGGCACAGGCTAGAACTATGGCTTTTACAAGAGCGACGCTGCAGGAATTATTCGTCGTATGGAATTGCCGATCTGAGAAACACAACGCTTTCAAAGTAGGATTCCTTTCAAACAAATTCTTGCTAATTGCTGTTATAGGCTCAGCAATCGCGACAATTCTTGTACCATTCATTGGACTGTTTGGAACAGTAGTGATGGACGACCCGCTTGAATGGACTCTTGTCATAGTGACTGCTATGTCTGGTTTTCTAATACTTCCAGAGGTTTTCTATAACAGAAAAATATTGAAGTGGAGATAAACTGCACAGAAGATCTCCAAACAGAAGAAAGTTGCATGTTAGCGAGATAGTTAGGTTACAACTTCACCTATTTTTCCTTCGGCTATAGCGCTTTTTACCTCCATGGCAATTCTTCTGCCCATATAAATTCGTTCGCCATACATCAAATAGGAATATGGCGATGTGCCTACGCCCACATTTGTTCCAGCAACTATCCTAGCAGATATTTCAAACGTAAAAACTTCTGGAACGTCGTTAACTATCGTTTCAAGGCAGAACGGTCCTATAATACCTGGAGGAGCAATTTCCTCAGAAACCTTCACCACATTGTCACCCATTCGTATATATCTAGAAAGCAACGATTCCCTTAGTGTTATTGGAAAGTTGCCAATAACCGTGTACGTGGGAGCCAAGCTATCCATCTTAAGTTGTTCCTCTGCGGGGATGCGTCCAAGACTGTCGATGGAAGACTCGTAGCGTCTATCTACGCACAGCAATTCGACCCTTTTGCGGAGCAGTGAACGGAAATATGATGGATAAACTGTCACGCCGAAAATATATTCTTGTAAGTGAATATTGTCTACATCTTCTTTTTTTATGAAACCTTTTTGAATCATGTCTTTAGATTTTTGGTGGAAGGCTTCCGGAGAATCTACAAGGAAATAGCCCTTTCCACCCTTTGCGCCTGGAAACTTCACAATTGTTAATCCTTCTATGTTGTCTGGCTCGTCGAAGGTCTTAGGGAGCTGCAAACCAGCTCTTCTTAGCCATATTTCCTGTTTTTCTCTGTCAACCTCCCATTGAAGTAATTGTCTGTTTCCAAACATTGGTACACATAAATTGTCCATTACTTCATCCAAATCTAGGTAAGCGTTGAATGAGCCGTGGGGAATGAGAATTGTGTTCAGCCTTCGCAGTTTTTCCTGAATTCTGTCGTCTAGAAGTTCTCTAAAATCCTCAACCAAGAGAATTTCGTCGGTTACTGGAAACCTTCGATAAACGATTTCGTCACCCTTTCTGCAGATACACACGGTGCGCAATCCTTCGTCTTTGGCGCCTTTGAAAATGTTAAGGGCTGAATGCGAGCCAATAGTACCAATGGCGATTTTGTCTTTGTCATAATTGTTTAGTATCTCTTCTATCTCGATCAAGTCACTATTTCCTCAAGCTTCTTTTGCTTTATCGCCTTCTTAATCTCTATAGCTACCCTTCTTCCAGGTCCAACTTCCTTTCCATACTTGTATTTCATGTAGGGTGAAGTTGGCTCTACGCATGGGCACCCTGGAATTCTAGGGCTAACATCGAAGACATAGAATTCAAGGTTTTTGTTCATAGCACCTTGTAGTGCAAAAAGCCCTATCATGCCTGGCGGGTACTCTTTTTTGCATGCTTCGACAAATTGTTCTCCAGCTGCGAAAATTTTTTCCAATTGTGACTCTCGCATTGTGGCGCCCATGTGTCCCACTTCGACATTCTGCACGGTTATCTTAGCCTCTAATTGTTCGTCGGCGGGCAAATCTAAAACGCCGTCCAAGTTTGTTTGGATTCGCCTATCAAACCCTAGAAGGTCTATTTCGTCGTCTAGTGGGGACCAGAAGAAGTTCGCGTTGAACTTTGCTCCTACAATATATTCCTCAATTATGGCTTCTTCCAAAGCATGTCTGTCGATTACGCCTTTTTTTATTCTTTCTTCGGCTCTTTTAATGTATTCTTCTGGTGAAGAGGCGTAGAAGAAGGCGCGCTCAATTTTTCTTTGTTTTTCAGGAACTTTGACTATTACCAGTCGGTTTATATCTTCGGGGGAGCCAAAGATTTTCGGCATTCTTATGCCTGCTTTTTTCAACAAATAGTATTGGTTTTTGGGCAGATTTCTTTCCTCAGCTCTTAAAATGCGCCTATTTCCGAAGATTGGAATTAGAAAATCGTTTTCTATGTTATCATATCCCACATATACTGAAAAAGACCTGTTTGGAACAAAAATCGTGTTCAGTTCTAGCAGCTTTTCCTGATTTTCATCTTTAATTATGTCAACAAATTTCTCTAATACTAAGGCATAGGTGAACAGGTTTTTGTAGTGTTTTGTGTATGTTTTTTCTCTTCCTTTTTGGCAAACAACAACCACCTCAAGGCTTTCCTGTTTTGCTCCGTGAGCGATTTCTAAGGCGGAATGTGAGCCTAGAACGCCTATCTTGACTTTATCAGGGTGATAGGTTGAAGCGATATCTTTTATTTTTTTGTTGAGCCTCATGATTTTCACTGCTGCGTGTACTTGGTATCTCTTATACTTTGAAGAAATAAAGCTTTCAAACTGAAATCATTTTTGCTATCATAGTAGCTGGCTACTGCGAATCGCCGACTCTACGTATGCAGCTGTTAACCAGAACACTTTTAGAGAAGCTTTCTTCACTATTTTCCTACGTTTGGAGTCCCAGACCTTTCTTGAAAGCTGAACCCGAAAACGTTTTCAACCTGTTTGTAAAGCCCATTCGAAGGCTTGTTGAGCAGAGAGGATTCCAAACCCCAACGGAACCTCAGAAAAAAACAATACCCCGAATTCTCGAAGGCAAAAACGTTTTACTTATCTCTCCAACTGCAACTGGTAAGACAGAATCAGCAATTCTCCCCCTTTTGAACCTGCTCATTCAAATGCCCGACCGCCGACGTGGAATTAAGGTTTTGTATGTCACGCCGTTGCGTGCTTTAAACCGCGACTTGTTGGAGCGTCTACAGTGGTGGTGCAACAATCTAGACATAAGACTAGCGGTGCGACATGGAGATACTGACACTAAAGAAAGAACTAGACAATCAAGAAGCCCACCAGACATATTAATAACCACACCGGAAACGTTGCAGGCCATACTAACCGGATGGGTGCTGCGCCAACATCTACGACATGTAAAATGGGTAGTCATCGATGAAGTTCATGAAATGGCGGACAGTAAACGCGGCAGCCAACTCTCACTTGCCTTAGAAAGGTTACGAACTATCGCCGACAGCGAATTTCAGATGATTGGTCTCTCCGCCACTATAGGTAGCCCAGAGAAAGTAGCCCAGTTCCTAGTAGGCAACGGAAGACCAGTAGAAATAGTGAAAGTGCCTGTTGCCCGAGAGATGCAGTTGAAAATAATTTTCCCAAAGGCAACTTCTCAAGACCATGAGCTTGCTTCATCTCTCTATACTCATCCAGAAGTTGCAGCTCGACTTCGAATCATACGTAGCTATATTGAAAAGCATAGGTCAGTATTGCTTTTCACCAATACACGTACAATTTCTGAAGTGTTAGCTAGCCGCTTTAAAATATGGGACATAGACTTTCCAGTTTCTATTCACCACGGTTCATTAGCTAAGCCTTCAAGAATAGCAGCAGAAAGAGGACTGAAAAACGGAGAACTGAAAGGACTTGTTTGCACAAGCTCGCTAGAATTAGGCATAGACATAGGTAGAATAGACCTCGTTGTCCAATACATGAGCCCCAGACAAGTTACGCGGCTAATTCAACGCGTCGGCAGAAGTGGTCACAGAGTCGGGCGCATAGCTAAAGGAGTTATAGTTACTATGGATTCTGATGATACGCTTGAAGCAATGGCTATTGGCCGCATGGCTTACTGTGAAGAGCTTGAACCCGTAGCTGTTCCCTACAAGCCTTACGATGTCCTTGCTCACCAAATTGCTGGATTGTTGATGAAGAGGAGACGCCTTTTCTTCGGTGACATTATAGAACTCTTCAATAAAGCCTATCCCTATGCTGACCTTGCGATGGAAGACTTGCAGAAAATTCTAACTTACATGCATACGCGGTTTCCACGAATCGCATGGGTCTCATTTGAAGACCTTGTTGCCTTAAAGCCCCGCAGAAGCAAGGCGTTGTTCGAGTACTACTTTGACAATTTGTCTATGATACCGGCAGAAAAGCATTACTTAGTCATAGACGAGCCATCAAACACTGCAATAGGCGTTTTGGACGAAGCCTTTACAGCCGAATATGGGAAGCCAGGCGTTAAATTCATCATCCGCGGGAGCGCATGGAAAATTCTTCACATACACAGTGACAAGATATACGTAAAATCCGTCGATGATCCCACTGGAGCAATCCCTAGTTGGGTAGGAGAAGAAATCCCGGTGCCTTTCGAAGTGTCACAGGAAGTTGGGAAGATTCGAGGTTTTGTTGAGCGGGAAATAAAGAGAGGGAAGCCAATCCGCCAAGTTGTCACTCAATTAGCCGAGAAATACCCGGCAGACAAGGACACTGTGTCACGAGCGTTGCAAGGAACATTTGAACAAGTAAAGAAGGGCTATCCTGTCCCGACAGACAAGCGTATGACTATAGAAGACTGGGAAGACTTCGTAATCATACATGCGAACTTCGGCTCTTTGACTAATCGTGCGTTAGCCCAGCTACTTGGTCACTATTTATCAGAGCGAACTGGCCACACAGTTGCCGTTCAGCACGATCCCTATCGGATTTTCATTCAAACAATTGGAACAACAAACGCCGACAACATAGTAGCCCTCTTTAACGAACTTAGGCAGACATCAAACAGTGTAATACGTGACGCCTTG
>JAOZHR010000013.1 GCA_026014805.1 Candidatus Bathyarchaeota archaeon
GGCTACTGGGCAGACACCGCATATCCTCGTTGTTATTATTGGCAAGTCTTCAGCTCTTCTTCCCTCGCAGAACTTCTCGAATCCCCTTAACTCAGGTATTATCATATAGGCGTTCGCAACGTTCCCTGCATCGTCTAAGAATATGTCAATTTTTCCGTGGCCTTCCAGCCGTGTTATAGGGTCGATGGATATTTTCTTCATTTCTTCATCACTTTCCTACGTAGAATGGAATGAGGTAAAGAATATTTGTAGAAGGTTCCTATTGGGTCCACAATTTGATCAACGACTTCTGGACTAGTGGCAATAGAGGCAAGTGCGTTGATAGCTGCGGCACCTTGGTCGTTCACGTTGAAGCCTGGGCCGTTGCATCCCGTGCATGGCATATTTACCTTTGGGCATTGTGCGTCACAGCCTGCTCGTGTGGCTGGTCCCATGCATATTACTCCTTGATCCCAGAAGCACGTTTTGAAGTCGTCGTCGATTTCGTAAATTCTCTTTATTTTCGAAAGTTTTTTATCTTTTTTCTCTCTGGGGCATTCGTCGCAGATTGATTTGTTTGGCATTAGAACGCTTCCTTTTGGAGGCAGCTCGTTTTTGAATATTGCTTCAATGGCTTGGATTATAAGTGGGATAGGTGGTGGGCACCCTGAGATGTAATAGTCCACGTCTACGGTCTGAGCTAGAGTTTTTACTGTGTCGTGGAATTTAGGTAGTTTCAACTCGCCTTCTTTAACTTTGATGGAGGTTTTTGGCATCGTTGATTCAGGATTTTTTGTCGAGGGTGTTTCAGAGTATGCTCGTTCAAAGACGGATTCTTTGTTCCAAAGGTTCGCAAGGCCTACTACACATCCATCGCAGGCACATGAGCCGAAAGCTACAAGAACCTTCGCTTTCCGCCTAAACAACTTTGCCATTTCCTCGTTTTCGGAATTACGTATGGCTCCGTTGAAGAAGCATACGTCTATGCTTTTGTCTGGCATGTTTTCAACGTCTCTGTATTTGATGTCGATGGCGACAGGCCAGAACACGATGTCTGCTTTGGCAACAACGTCTAAGATTTTCTCGTTAATGTCTAAGACAGCAATCTCGCAGCCACCGCAACTAGCAGCCCAATAGAACGCAAACTTCAACTTTTGCCTTTCCATATCTGTGCACCAATTTGGCAAGTGTTATTTTGAGAGCATAACAACTGTTACATGTTGGATATATAGTTTAACTTTCTGTGCGTGCGAAGGTGGATTTAAAGGAATAGTTCATAACGCTTAAATCGTAGAACCAAAGGTGATGCGCACCCAGTTATTTCCTAATTTCTGGTTAGGAATCCTTGCATTGGCCAGCAAGGTTTGTTTCAATGGGTTTATAGAAAAGCTAATGATTTATTGGAAATTGAAACCTTCTGTGCATAAAAACGTTGTTTCATGTATAGAAAAGGCGTAAAAATAGTATATAAAATGGTATCTCCGCTTTTAGTCATATGTCTTGCGGCGTACATAAGGCTTCTTTTCCTATGCTGTCTAACTCTTAATAAATTGGTCATGGCAGAAAAGAAGGAATAGCGTTGAAATGTGAAGTATGCGGAAAAGAAGCGGAATGGGCAACAAAACAAGGCTTACTCTTACTCTGCCGTGATTGCTACAAAAAACAGAAAGAAGAAAACCAACAATCTTTTCGGGCCTGTTAGGGTGGCCTATTTGGCTTAGATATGACGCTGTGATGTACGTCGCCGTCGCTAAAGCCACAGTGATTCGTAGCATGGAACGCAATAATAGACCGTTTTGGCCGTGCTTCGCTGACGTGTGGTGTGAGAGTATGCAGGGGCGCCAATTTTTAGCTGACGTTCACATTTTTGGCCGTGACAGCGAATCACGCTGCCATTATGTTGCCTGGTGATAGTGGTTTTATTTATGAAAACTTTTTTCCACTTGCCCATAACAACCGTGTGAATATGTGCGAAGACATAACTAATATGCTTTGCCGTAGCCTGATACTGTTAAGTCTGTTGACCTATCCAAAAACTGAATAATAGGTTCAGAAACTTAAAACCTAATAAGGTGTTTCACTTTAAATAGTGTGAAAGTTATGACAAATAGTGAAAAGGAAAATAAGGCGAAACTCTCAAAAGAAGAAGTGAAAAATTTAGTTGAGATGCTTAGGTATCTGATGGATGCATATGGTCTTTTTGCTGAGAAGCTGGGAAAAATCCAAAAATCTCATAAAGAAGCTTTTGATTCCATGTTTTCACTTGAATCTGCTGAAAAACTACCAGAAGTGATGAGCATGATTGTTGAAAAAGCCCCTGAAATGGGTAAACTATACACTAGCATATTTATTAGAATGATGACCGTCATGCCTAGGATAAATAAGCTAATGACCTTATCAGCAGATGAAAAAATAAAGTTGGGGGAAAGCCTCAAAACTTTGGCTAAAGACCTTGATAAGTTGCTAGAATGGATTGATAAGATGGAAGAAAAATGATGTTAGAAATCCAAGAATTGGAAAAACCGTTTAAGAAAGTCTCACATGGGTTAATTGCAGGCAACATCAGGCTACTGGAAACTGGTATAACCCATCCTTTTATAATACTAAATGATAGAACCAAAATTCTAGCTAGAATTTTATCAGATAGAAAACCTTGGTTAGTCAAAACCAAGGAAGCTCTCGGCAACTTTAGCAAAGCAATATATAAGATTAGGGGGATAGATGGTCTCTATTTTAACATAAGGGAAGCTTATGACCGCACACCATCTGGACATATTACTGACATCAGAGTGATTATCCCCGAAAGTAACAGAGATATTGAATATAAAATATATGACGCTTTTGGGGAGCTTCTAAGAAGGTCTCGCCCACTATTATTTGACCTTCATCTAATCAAACTTAGAGGTCGGAAGCCAGAAGAAGTTATACCCAAAGGTTATTGGCACTATGAATATTGATTCCCATCTTTCGAAAGCGAATCATAATAAGATATTTTTGCATAAATTTCTGGTGCGAATTGTTGACAAGTGCCCAGATTGGGTTTCAATTGTGGCTTTTTATAGTGCGCTTCATTTTGTTGAAGCGTATATTAAGAGGTATCACGGATTGGATTTTGGACGCCATGAAGAAAGGCACTCCTTTATGAGTGAGTATGTTCCAGAAATTTTCTCGGTTTACATGCACTTGTATGATTTAGGTTTTGACTCAAGATACAAATCTCCAAAAGATGCTCCCAGTTGTGATGAAGCAAAATCAGTGGTTAAATATGACCTTGCTGAAGTAGAAAAGTTTGTTATGGAAAGATTGTGATTATTTTTTTTGGTATCTTTAGGGTATACCCTTTTTTCGAAGAAAGGTTCTAATTTAGCTTTTCCATAGATGCCATGGCGTCCACCATGGGCGGAGTATCGCCCCAGTGGAAAAGTGTCCAATTGTGACCAAAAAAATTGACACAATTTTACTCTTCCTCTTCAAACTTCAAACCCATACCAACCAACTTAAGAAGTTTCACCAAAACCCAAAATTTTTAAATGGAAAAGAAAAAACAGTACAATTATGAGTTTACCAGACAGAGTAGTTGATTTTTTTGTTGCTCTGATTGTTGGGGTAATCTTGCTTTATGTACTATACCAAGTAATTGTATCTCTCGCTGCGGATTTACCTGTGTTTCTCCAATATGCTATTCCAATTTTTGTTGCAACTGCAGGAGCTTTACTTGTGTTAGCCAAAAGAGGAATCGAATAGCCCCGCGCGCGCACGACTAATCAACCCTTAAACTACAACTCCAACACAAAGTCACGTCTGGGTCGTTCGCGGCGCCGCAGTGATGGCAAGTCTTCTGTTCCATTCTCTCAATCTTCACGTCCCGCAACGCGTATAAAACCCTCTTAGACTTCACCATTAACCCAACTCCTTCAAGTCAAGATAAAGCGCCGCCGCTCAACTAAGCCACCTATGGCATAGAGAGAAGGGTTTTTCGGCACGGAAGGAAATTGAAACCTTCTGTGCATAAAAACTCGTTGATTATTTGAAGAGCTATTAAGGGAGATGCGCATGTTACTTGGAGCTTATTGACCAGCGTTTTGAGCATATTTTAGTCTTTTTTTCGAGCGCATTGTTTATTGCTATCAAAGCGATGCCCGCACCGTTGTCCGCTATTCTATTTATGTCATATAGTATACCTCTCAGATTCGGTATTTCAGGCAGGTCTTGAATAATTCTCTCTCTTTCTAGTTCAATAAACGCCAACATTCCTAGGAGGCTGTTTGCGATTTTAATGTCACCAATGAAGAAAGCGTCCACGGCTTTTAGAACCAAATCGTGGGCTAAGTAAGTCATTCAGATTGCTTATTCGTTCAATTGCCCATTTAGGTATTTGATCTCCATACTTCTGTATTAGTGTAATAACTCTGCGTGCTATTTCTTCAGCGTAGTCAGCAATCAACTCGAGATACCTCAACATAAGTCCAAAATATAGGATATGTAACGGGTCTGTTAATCCTATTTCTTCAGCTACTTCTCTTTTTCTCTGTGCAGAAACAAGCAACCTCATTGCAAGTAAATGCATCATATCGGCTTCGTCCTCTCGGTTTATGGCATCTTGAGCCAATGTTTCATCGAACTCTACGAGTGCCTGTACTGCTTCCTTTACAATGGTCAACGAAATTATCGAAAGTCTTCGCAAAAGCATGTGCAGCAGGTAGAGCCGCAACAATTCTTTCACAGAAGACACTTGAGATGGGAAAAATAGTTGCAAATGTAAACAAAGATTTAGTAGTGGTTGTAGAATTTGTGAGCATCTGTGTCCCTACAACGCAATAGAAATAAAGGAAGAAGAGGAAAAAGTAACCGTGTATATAATTGAAGCCTTATGCAAAGGCTGTAGGGCATGCGGAACAGCATGTCCAACAAAAGGCGTAACATCGGGACATTTCACCACTGAAGAAATCATGGCTCAAGTTAAAACTACTTTGATGGAGGAAGTAAAAGCATGACCGAAAAAGAAAACTTCGAACCAAAGATAATCGGCTTCCTCTGCAACTGGTGTGCCTATGCGGGAGCAGACTTGGCAGGCGTAAGTAGAATACAATACCCGCCAAACATACGTATAATTCGCGTAATGTGCAGCGGCAGAGTAGACCCTGCCTTCATTCTTGAAGCCTTCAATGACGGTGCAGACGGAGTGCTTGTTGCAGGCTGCCACTTACCTTCAGATTGTCACTACATTAGCGGAAACTTCAAGGCATTAAGAAGGATCACTCTTCTAAGAAGAGTCTTGAAACAGTTTGGAATAGAACCAGAACGTTTGCGGTTGGAATGGGTTTCGGCAAGTGAAGGAGATAAATTCGCCTCCATAGTACGAGAAATGGTTGAACAAATAAAGAAGCTCGGACCAAACCCGCTAAAGAAAAACGGAGGGAAAGTTCAATGAACGAAATGGTTGAAACAGGGAAAATGCTCATAAAGACATCGGAAATTAACAAGGATTTCAAGTATGAAATAAGCAAGATGCCCAGTGGGGAAAAACTACTGTATTGCTTACAATGTGGAACATGCACATCAGACTGCCCAATTGCAAGGTTCAACGAAAACTACGGCATACCCGTGCTGCATTATCCACAACTATTGGGCTTAGCAGTAGGATTACTACCAGAAGAACTCGCCTTTAATGGGCTTCGAGTTAACTCTTCAAAAGTCTTAGAACAAGTACAAAAAGGGGTTATGTAGGATGACTGAAGAAAAGTTGAAGTTTGCGTTCTATTGGGCTGCTAGTTGCGGTGGCTGCGAGATTGCTGTCTTGGACATTAACGAGAAAATCTTAGACGTTGTTTCCAAGGCGGACATTGTATTTTGGCCTGTCGCCATGGACATCAAATACAAAGACGTTGAAAACATGCCAGACAAAAGCATAGACGTATGCTTCTTCAACGGAGCCATACGTAATTCAGAAAACGAGGAAATGGCAAAGTTGTTTAGGCGGAAAGCGAAGGTTCTTGTAGCTTTTGGCTCATGTGCACACGAGGGATGTATTCCTGGACTCGCTAACTTGCATGACCGAAAAGAGATATTTGATAGAGTCTACTGCGAGACTCCTTTTACAAAGAACCCTGACAGAGTATTGCCAGTTAATCCTGTTAAAGTTGAAGAAGGCGAGTTGCACAAGCCAGAGTTCTATGACACGGTAAAAACGCTTGACCAAACGGTGGATGTGGACTATTATCTTCCAGGGTGCCCGCCACCAGTAGACTTGATAGTTAAGGCTCTTGATGCTATTATGACGGGTAAATTGCCGCCTAAAGGCTCAGTTTTGGCGCCCGTGAAGTCTGTCTGTGACGAATGCCCAAGAAAAAAAGACCAAAAGAAAATTTCCAAGATCTATCGCATTTATGAAAAAACGCCAGAACCTGAGATATGCCTTCTTGAACAAGGAATTATCTGCATAGGACCAGCTACACGAGGAGGGTGTGGTGCTCAATGTCTAGATGTTGATTATCCGTGCACTGGGTGTGGCGGCCCTTGTCCCAACGTGCCGGAGCAAGGAGCAGCTATGTTAAGCGCTTTAGCGTCGATTCTCGGTATCGACGAAGAGAAAGAAGAAGGCTATGACCCAGAGAAACTGATAAACCAAATCAAGGATCCGGTTGGCACTTTTTACAAGTATTCGTTGCCCCATTCAATAATTAAAAGGAAGGTGATGAAGAAATGAAGAAAATATCCATCGACCCTATAACGCGGCTGGAAGGCCACGGAAAAATCGACATATTCTTAGACGATGCAGGGAACGTTGCGAACGCCTATATGATAATACCTGAGTTAAGGGGATTCGAGAAGTTCTGCGAGGGAAGAAGAGCTGAAGACTTGCCAATAATAACAACGAGGATATGCGGTGTCTGCCCAGTAGCC
>JAOZHR010000014.1 GCA_026014805.1 Candidatus Bathyarchaeota archaeon
CCTTATACCATTCCTTTTTTGTTAGTTTCCATCCTGTTACTGCCTCGTAAAAGTTGAACATTTTTATGTCTTCAATTCCGAATGCGGCGAAGACGCAGTAGACAGCTGAGTCAGCCATTATTGAGGATAGTTCGCCATGGCCTTGGTCAAGTGGTAGAGAAGCTGTTGATGTGTGGTCTCCGGCCTGGACTGAGCACGCGTAGGCAATGTTTTTTGCAATGAAGTCTTTTCCGCTTCTAACCCCATGCGCTCCTATGGCTACGCCCTTTTCGTGAATGGCATACTTGAGCAGATTGACACCTTTCACTTCTCCAAGCTTTAAGGCTGCCCGATAGACTCCCTCGGCTAGGACATCACCGATTCCCTGCCTAGAGGCTACTTTCTCAGCGAGAGCTATGAAGGCTTCGACATTTCCCCATTCAGGTTCTATTCCATCTAAATCTTCTTTTGTTAATATTCCTTTCTCGTAGAGTTCCGCTGCGAATCCTAGGACTGCTCCACCTTGAATTCCACATAAGCCAAGCTCGTTACTAAGATAGGATAGGTAGATGTTCTCTTCTGGGGTGAATATCCCAAGGTTTGTTCCCAAATAGGCTTCAAGTTCGTAGTCTGGATTGTCGCATATCGCTCCCTTAAACCTTCCAGTTTTCAGCACTGCAAGCTTTAGACACGTCGTCGGACAGCCAAAGTCTCCCCAGTTTTTCTTAACCCAGTACTTGTCAAATTCTTCTCCCTTGTAGCTTTCCTTGTCATGCCATTCATTCTGCCAGTTTCTGACAGGTTCAGAACTTGTTTCGGCTCCAAAGAAGTAGCCTCCTCCTCCAGTTCCCCAGCGTCTAAACCTTTCCCTTTCAAAATTCCATTCAGAAAAGCCTTTGGCTAGATTCAGCGTTTTTTCCTTATCATATACGTCTGGCACTGGACCAAATCCCTTTGCGACTATTGCTTTCAGGTTTTTAGCTCCCATTACTCCACCGTATCCGCCGTAACCAGCTGCATGTGCATACTTAGCGACGACAGCTGCAACCCTAGTTTTATTTTCTCCGGCTGGTCCAATATAGAGAATTGAAGGTTCCTTTACTTCTCCGTAGTTTGGCCGAACATCTTTAATTTCTTCGATTGATTTTCTGACTAGAAAACGTAGGGTTTCCCTTGCTTTTTTGCCCCAGATGGGCGAGGCGTCTTTAATTTCGATTTGGTTGTCGCATATAAATATGTAGCATGGCTTTTCTGCTTTTCTAGTTATTATTAAACCGTCATAACCTGCGCATTTTAAGTCTACTCCAAACTCGCCTGCAACTGTTGAGCCTATTACACCATTGCTTTGAGGCGACTTTCCAGAAACACATACCTTTGTTCCGGGGAAATATCCTGTGAAGGGACCTGTAAGCACAAGTAGGATATTATCTGGGCCGAGTGGATCTACTGTTTCCCATTTTCTGCCAAGTCTATTCCATAATACTTTTGTGGCTAAGCCTCTTCCGCCGATATAATCTCTTAGAACTTCGTCTGGAAACTTCGTTTCCTTGATGTTCCTGTTGGAAAGGTCTATTTCCAAGAATTTTCCGGCGTAACCTCTCATCAGTCTATAACCTCTTTTGCGGTTTCTCCTCCAAAAATTTGCTTGGCAACTTCATGTGTGAGTTCAAGGGGTGTTTTGGCTAAGGTCTTATAGGAGACTTCTTTTTCTCTTGGAATAAGCAAAGTGTTCCATCGACCTTCTTGGCATGCTTTGACGCATTTTGGCTTTCCACCGCATAGGTCACAGATAACAATGTAGTTTCCTTCTGGATGGAGATGCGGAACATTTCCCGGGCAAGCCTTTATGCATAGACCGCATGCAGTACACTTTGAAGCATCTACGTTTATTGCCCCAGTTTGATTGTTTACGGATAGGACCTCTGTTGGGCATACTTCAACACATGGGTAACCCTCGCATTGAAAGCACAAATGGGGAATCTCAACTCCTGGGACAAGCATGAAAACTCTTATTCTTGAAGCTTCAGGCCAAATTTTCCCTTCATGATAGAGCGAACAGGCAATTTCGCATCTCCTGCATCCGCTACAATTCTCATAGTTTCGCTTGACCCAAACTTGGTTGCTTCGACTCATACTGCATCACTTATACATGCATGATTTGGATTATGAAACATATTAATTTCTTCCTTATTTCTTTGCTTTTTTCGGTCTCTTTTCCACACTATTTCTAGTAATGCCTGCGATTCAGTAGGTTGATGCTTGACACCTTGTGTGTGCATATGGCAAACACAACCTTGTTTCTCCACATGGCATTATGCGATTCGACATTCAATGTCATCCCAAGGGAATGTTTAGATATGCATCTGTGCATGTAGAATTAGGAACTCTTTTATTCGCAGCTGGTCTAGATTTACCATATGCCTTCTGCAATGCTGCAATTTTTAATCTCAATGGGCATTACGGCAGTTTTTTTTGTGCTGACATGGTTTGTAACTAGATTCTACAAGCCTGAAAGTCTAGAGATTAAATTCGCTGCTCAATCTGGCTGGGAGAAAAAAAAGGGTGTATCCTAGCAAGCATCATTATGGCTCTCGTCCATCTTCCTCAAAGGATATTCATGATAGGGTTAAACCCATTACAGGCACTAGTGTCTGCAGCATCGCTAATACCATTCTCACTTTTCGCAGGATACTTGATGATAAGAACACAAAACATCATAGGACCTACGGTTGTACACACAACAGCAAATTGGATAGACGTACTATAGCATAGACAGCTGAATCAACAGCTGGGCAGTCCCAATCGGACAAAACATGTACACATTCCATCTCTCCAGTTCAAAGCCAAGCTACACTTACGGCTAAACTGTTTCACCCCTCTGAATCGATAGTGAAATAAAGGCGAAAAGATAGTGCAATAGACGTGAACAAATGTGAAGAACCCAGCAGTCATAGTAATCGACATGCTAAACGATTTTGTCACAGGCAAGTTACGATCAGAACGAGCAGATAAAACAATTAAACCTCTGAAAAAACTTGTGAAAGCAGCCAGAGAACTTGGAATTCCTGTAATATATTCAAATGACGCTCACTATCATATGGATACAGAAGTTGTCCACAAATGGGGAGAACACGCTATAAAAGGCACTCCAGGCGCAGAAGTTATTCCAGAACTGCGGCCAAAGGAAAAAGATTTCATTGTTGAAAAAAGAACATATAGCGGCTTCTACGAAACCGGTCTCGAACCACTGCTGAGAAACCTCTACAACGGAGAAAGTGTGAAAACCGTGATCTTAGGCGGGTTGCATACAAACATTTGCGTTAGACACACTAGCGCTGACGCCTTTTTCCGAGGCTACAAGATAATCATAGCCGAAGACGGAGTTGAAGCCTTAACAAGAGAAGCCCACGAGGAAGGATTAAAGTACTTAAAAGATATTTACAATGCTGAAATAAAAACGGTTGATGAGATAATAAAGGGATTTGAAAAATAGAGATAGCTCCCAACGAACAGAACGAATAAGTCCTCGTTTTTGCAAATCTTTTTTCGGTGAGAATTTTGTCTGGACTACAATTTGAAAAGGTGAAATGTGGTAATTGCGGCAAGTTTTTAGGCTACATTTACGTCCGAGCAAAAACTGTTTCACCAAAAGAACTATAACGTTTATTTGTTGGACCACCACATGGTAAAACGGAAGTCACAGCATTCTGCCCGGAACGTTATTCTAAAATGTAAACCAAACAGCACATTTCAATATGACAGCATAGAAAAGCAAAAATATTATCAGCTTTTCCTACACAGTTATCAACCAACAGAAGAAAGGGATGAAACTTGGAAAAGTTTGACGTCATAGTTGCTGGTGCCGGAACAGGAGGGTGCTTAGCAGCTAAAACAGCAGCAAAAGCTGGGCTCAAAGTTTGCTTTATCGACATCAAGAACAAAAAAGACATTGGAAAGAAAATCTGTGGAGACGCCATAGGCAAACACCATTTTGACAACCTTGGCTTGAAAGAACCTGCTGCTGACGAGCTTGAACGGGTAATGGAAGGAATCGAAGTATATTCACCTGATGAGCAAACCAGTTACGTTGTCAAAGGTGAACAGTTGTATGGGTACATCCTGAACCGATACCGTTTCGGGCAAAGGCTGGTAAAAGAAGCAGTAAATGCAGGTGCTGTCTTGTATGATGCAACTCAAGTTTTAGAACCGGTGATAGAGCAAGGATTCGTATGCGGAGTCTCCACAAAAAACTTGAAAACTGGAGAAAAAAATGTGCTGCGAAGCTCCTTAGTAGTAGAGGCAACAGGCTTCTTTGCTGCTATTCGAAAGAAGTTGAAACCAGAAATCGCAATTGATGCCAAAGTAGCCAATCAAGACGTGGAAGCTTGTTATCGAGAAATACGGCAGCTGAAACAGCCTTTAGATGACCCTTCCCTTTGCCAAATCTACATCACTCAAAAAATAGCACTAGGCGGTTATTATTGGATTTTTGCAGAAGGCGGACGCAAGGTGAACGTAGGCTTAGGGGTAGCTATGACAGAAGGATTTCCGAATCCAAGAGAGCAACTTTACAAGCATATTCTTTCCCAACCACTGTTTGAAGATTCTTCAATAGTTGACAAGGGCGCGTGGTTTGTGCCTACTCGAAGACCACTAGACAGCATGGTGGGCAACGGCATTATTATTGTTGGCGACGCAGCGTGTCAAGTTAATCCAATTCATGGAGGCGGCATGGGACCATCAATGATAGCTGGTGCATCAGCAGGGAAGACAGCCGCAAAGGCTTTAGAAAAAAGTGACGTAAGCCGTAGGGGACTATGGGATTACAATGTAGAGTATATCAGGAACTATGGTGCGAAACAGGCGGGGTTAGAAATCCTTCGCGCACTTCTGCAGAACATGGATGATGAAGAACTCAACTATGGAATGCACAATAGGCTTCTAACTGCAGAAGACGTTTTGAAGGCGAGCTTGGGCGAGGATGTACACTTTACAATCAGCGAGAAAATGAGGAGAGCAGTCAGAGGGGTAAAGAAGATTAACATGCTTGTAAAATTGAAAAGCGCGGTAGACTCTATGAACGAAGTAAAAGCGTGGTACAGAAATTATCCAGCGTCGCCAAGCGGCTTTGAAGAATGGAAAACGAAGGCCGAAGAGATATTTGAGAAAACCATAACGAAACTCGAAAAGTAATTATCGCTTCACGACAGACACTAAGGCCTGATTTGATTATGCGTGTTGCAGTGTTGATTAGCGGAGGAAAAGATTCAGCTTTGGCGCTTCACCGCGCCTTACAAGAAGAATATGATGTAAAGTTCTTAGTGACAATGATACCACAAAGAGATGACAGTTGGATGTTTCACTACCTGAATATTCACTTAGCCGACTTGTTTGCAGAAGCTGCAGGCATCCATCTAGTAAAGGAAGAAACAGCGGGGGTTAAAGAAGAAGAACTGAAAGATTTGAAACGTGTACTAGCCACATTAGACATAGAAGGCGTGATATCTGGAGCAGTAGCTTCTCAATATCAAAAGCAGCGAATTGACAAAATCTGCGAGGAGCTAGGTCTCAATTCGATTGCACCACTTTGGAAAATGAACCCTCTGAAACTTCTGGAAGAACTAGTTAATCTGAAGTTCAAAGCTATAATAACTGGCGTCTACGCCCACGGCTTCAACAAAAACTGGTTAGGAAAACAGATAGACACAGACACTATAGATGCTCTTGAAGACCTAAACCGAAAATATCACATTTCACTCATAGGTGAAGGCGGCGAATATGAAACACTAGTTCTAGACGCACCCTTTTTCAAGAAAAAAATCGACCTAGTGGAAACAGAAGTAATCTGGAAAGGCCAAAACGGATATTTACTCGCAAAAAAGGCATGTCTAACAGAGAAAAATACACCTTAAAATGCTCATTTAATCTAGTCAGCAATTTCGTGAAAGCATTCTCCAAATTAGCAATAATATCGTAGAATGTGTTCAAACTTGAGAGAGTGCGTTAATGCTTATTAGCACAGCGATAGAACAATAAACCGAGGAGTAGACTTTGCCAAAAAGAAGCTGGTCTGAAAAGTTGAAAGACAGCAAAGATCTGCCAAAAGTGGAAAAAATCACCGATAAGATGAGCAAAAGGTGGGGCACGGGGACAGTAGCCATCCCTGCACCTATAGAAGTTGACGAGATGATGAAAAAAGTGCCTAAAGGAAATCTTATAACCCTAAACGAAATTCGCATCGCCCTTGCCAAAAAGCATAATGCAACAATCGGATGTCCTTTAACCACAGGCATCTTTGCTTGGATTGCAGCCAACGCCGCTGAGGAAGAAAAAGAGAAGGGTAGGAAAGACACTACACCTTACTGGCGCACCCTAAAAACAGGCGGGGTCGTAAATCCAAAATATCCTGGTGGGGTAGAAGCACAAAGAAATCTTCTAGAAAGCGAAGGTCATAAAGTGGTCCAAAAAGGTAAAAAATACGTTGTCGTAGACTACGAAAAGTCATTGGTGGAAATCTAAGAAAAACAAGCCCTATAAGCCAACGAACCGTATCTCGGGGTAACCTTCAACTTCCACACCTTCGCCCTCTCGTGATAGTATGTTTATCTTTTCAATCTTGCAAGTACCTTCAATATCCTCAGAAGACTCAGCCAACGTTTTAGCATTTTCTTTAGTTCCTCCGTAGATCGTTAACTCTTCAATCGAAGCGTTCAACGGCATCCTCTTTCTTGCTTTCTCTCGCCTGATTTCACCAATCACCGCAACAAGTAAGTCACCTTTCTCAATAGCTTCCTCGTCAATCTTCGCCTCTTCCACTTGTGGCCACGACGACAAGTGTATGCTTTTTTGTTTTACACTTTCAGCGAACATCGTTTGATAGATTTCCTCCGTAATGTGGGGAGCGATTGGAGCGAATATTTGAAGAAGACGGTAAAGAGTAGTATAAAGTGCGTATTGGGCGGCTTCACGTTTCTCTTGGCCATACACGTCGCCCTTGTAGAGTCTATGCTTCGCCGCTTCAATGTAATTATCACAGAGGTCACGCCAAGCAAAATTTCTAATTTCTTCAATGGCTATGTTAAATTGACATTTTTCCAAGGCCTCAGTAACCCTCAGCGTTGCTCGATTCATTCTAGCTATAACCCACTTATCCAGAAGAGTTAGCTCTGGAGCTTTTGCGAGTTCATAGTCTTTCAACAGCAGACCAGCGAATCGGGAGGCATTCCATAGTTTTATGAGAAAACGCCACGCATACTCTACGTCTGGCCAGCGGAAAGGTATGTCTGAGCCTGTAGTACCGCCGCCTGCCGCCCACTGCCTACTTGTATCTGCACCATACTTCTTGAAGACTTCCTGAGTGGCAATGTAGTTGCCAAGACTTTTACTCATCTTACGCCCATCATTGCCAAGAACCATGCCATTAATGAGACAGGCCCTGTAAGGTGTTTCGTTGAAAAGCGCGAGGTGACGTACCATAAGGTAGTAGGCCCAGGTACGGATGATGTCTGTTCCCGAAGGGTGAAGATCTGCAGGAAAAAGCCTACGCCACTCCTCTTCTGACTTGTCGGGCCATCCTGCATGCACGGCACAAGTTATAGAAGAATCCATCCAAGTATCAAAGACGTCTCTTTCAGCAACGAATTTTTCGTGACCACATTTTGGGCATTCCTTGATTCTTGGATTTTCTTGTTTCGGATCTATCGGTGGCCAACTCTCCTCTGCCAATATTATTTCACCACATTTTTTGCAGTACCATATGGGAATTGGAGTGCCAAAGACTCGTTGGCGGCTGATGACCCAGTCCCAATCAAGGGATTTTGCCCAGTCGATAAGGCGGGTTTTCATGTAGTTTGGATACCATTTGAGTGCGTTCGTTGTTTTTTCCACTTGCTCTGTCAGCTGGCGAGTTTTCATAAACCACTGCTTTGTTTCTAATATTTCGATTGGAGTATCACAACGGTCACATAAGCCGACTTCTTGTTGAATGGGCTCAATTTTAATCAGCAACCCTTGTTGCTTGAGGTCTTCTGCAATGGCTTTTTTGACTTCTTGGATCGTTAAGCCTTCATATTTACCTGCGTTTTTATTCATTTTCCCGTCTTTGGTTAGAACTGTGACAGAAAGGAGCCTGTGTTTAGCTACAGTTTTCACGTCTGCTTTGTCGCCATAAGTACAAATCATGACTACGCCAGTGCCAAATTCCGGGTCTACCATGTTGTCAGTAATTATTTCAACGGTGCGGTTTGCAGTTGGAATGTGAATGCTTTTGCCTACATACTTTTTGTAGCGTTCATCTTTTGGGTTAACGGCGACGGTGACGCAGGCTGGTATAAGTTCGGGACGTGTGGTGGCAATAGTTAGGTAGCCGCTTTTTTCTAGTGGAAATTTGATGTGGTAGAGAGCGCCTTGGCGTGTTTCGTAGTTTACTTCGGCGTCCGCTATGGCTGTTTCGCAGCTGGGACACCAGTTTACAGGGTGAGTGCCCTGGTAGATGTAGCCTTTCTTGTAGAGCATCATGAAGCTTAGTTGGGTGCGGCGCCAGTAGTCAGGGTTCATGGTTTTGTATTCAACTGTCCAGTCGTTGCTGCAGCCGAGCTGTTTTATGGCGGTTTTCATGATGCTAATGTATTTGTCTACGAATTTTTTGCAGAGGTTGATAAATTCGGCTGTGGTAGTGTCAGACTTTCTGACTCCATATTCTTTTTCAGCTCTTCTCTCGATCTGCAAGCCATGGCAGTCCCAGCCTTGGGGAAAGTAGACGTTATAGCCTTGCATGCGTTTGTAGCGGGCAATGATATCGAAATAAGTCCAGTTAAGAACATTACCCATGTGAAATTCGCCGCTTGGGTAGGGCGGAGGAGTATCGATGCTGAAAGTAGGTTTAGAAAAATCGTTCCAGTCAAAGTGATAGATACCCCATTCTTCCCACTTACGTTGCCACTTTTCTTCGGTGGCAAGAAAATCAATTTTTTTGGGCAAAGGCTTCATGATGCAAACTTCCGGCTAAACATAACATTTTCATACAGATAAGCAAGGCAAGTAAATAACAATCGAGCTACCATCCTTGGTGCAATAGACCATTATTTAAATCTCTTACCAACTGTTTCTTTTCTTCTGATGCGTGTTCTCCTTCTTATGTTTTTGCACGTATATACCATGGATTGTGCAATAGAGTTTTCCTACAAACAATTCCATCATAAATCCGATAACAATACTGTATATACACGCAATATCTGTACAAACACATTATAGGTTTCTAAAATCGCATTAGCCGTTTGGATTTTTATGTTAAGCTAGACTCATTCTTTTACAATTGTGTATCGGCGGCCTATGGGGTTTATTTGGCCTTTTTCAAAGAGCCTCTTCAGAGTTCTATAAATGGTTTTTTCTGGTTTGCTGAGTTTCTCAGCGATTTCAGCCAAAGTTAAAGGCCTTGGAGAGCTTCGCAACAGTTCGAGGACCGGTTTGTCAAGCTTACCCAATAACAACACCACACATATGAGAGCTTTAATTTTCACATCAATCTCTATTTATAGCTTACCTAATACACACGCATCATTATTAAAGAACCCTTTGAAAATCCAAAGCCGAAAATCCCACCCACACATTTGAAGGCTACGTTGGACAGCTCGACCCGAAAGCGACAAGCATCTCTCTCCAAGACTTGATCATATTATTCTGAGTGCAACAGAAAGAATACAATCATAGGTGCAAACACATAAATAATCAAGATGAAGCCATCAAAGAAGATAACTTTTTAGGCTATCTAACAACTCTATCTATCTCAACTCTCCAAAAGGAGCGCCATAAACATTGACCTCTCAAGAACCCAAGGAACATGACAAACTTACTAAACAACAAGAACAATGGGAAAAAACCACAGTTCCGAATTGGCTAAAACGCCATCCGGAAAGAAAAAAAGAATTCTACAACACCTCAGAAATCCCAATAGAACGGCTCTACACCCCGGTGGACACCAATAACATCGACTACATTCAACACATAGGATTCCCAGGAGAATACCCCTTCACCCGCGGCGTACATGCCACAATGTATCGAGGCCGCCTATGGACAATGCGCCAGTTCAGCGGTTTTGGCACTGCAGAGCAAACGAATAGACGGTTCAAATATCTTCTTCATGAAGGGGAAACTGGTCTCAGTATCGCCTTCGACTACCCTAGTATCATGGGCTACGACTCTGATCATTCGATGTCAGAAGGCGAAGTAGGCAGATGCGGTGTCGCAGTTGCATCGCTCAAAGATTTTGAGATTCTCTTTGACGGAATTCCTCTCGACAAGGTAACAACCAGCATGACCATAAACGGCCCTGCAGCTATACTGTTGGCAATGTATGTCGCCATAGGAGACAAACAAGGCGTTCCACGCACAATGCTTGGAGGCACGACACAAAACGACCTTCTCAAAGAATTCTTCGCCCAAAAACTCTGCATATTTCCTCCAAGGCCATCAGTCAAACTTGTTATAGACATAGTTGAATACTGCACTAAGAATCTGCCAAAATGGAATCCTATAAGCATAAGCGGCTACCACATCCGCGAAGCAGGCTCAAACGCCACTCAAGAACTAGCCTTCACACTTTACGATGGCATCGCCTACGTAGAAGCAGCCATCGAAAGAGGACTCAAAGTAGACAACTTCGCCCCACGCTTAAGCTTCTTCTTCGCCAGCCACAACGACCTTTTCGAAGAAATAGCTAAATTCCGAGCGGCACGTAGACTATGGGCGAAACTTATGAAGAACAGATTCCACGCCCAAAAGCCACGCTCCATGTGGATGCGCATGCATGTCCAGACATCTGGCTGCACATTAACAGCTAATCAGCCTCTCAACAACATAATCCGCGTCACAATCCAATCGCTTGCTGCAATACTTGGTGGAACACAAAGCTTGCACACAAATAGTCACGACGAAGCATTATGCCTTCCCACCGACGAAGCTGTCCGCATAGCCCTGCGCACACAGCAGATAATTGCACGCGAAAGTGGTGTCCCAAATACGATAGACCCAGTTGGAGGAAGCTATTACGTGGAAACATTAACAAATCAGATGGAAGAAAAAGCCATGGATTACATTGAAAAAATCGACAACATGGGTGGCGTCTACGAAGCCATCGAAAGAGGATTCTTCCAAAAAGAAATCGCTGATAGCGCCTATAAGTACCAACGTGAAATTGACAGCAATAAGAGAACGTTGGTTGGCGTGAACGAATATTTCATCGAAGAACCTGAATGCCCCATCGAACTCCTACGCATCGACCCTAGAGTTGAAGAACAACAAGTAGCGAGACTTCAAAAGCTTCGGCGCGAACGCAATAATGCTAAAGTAGAACAAGCCTTAGACAAACTTCATGATGCAGCAGACAAAGACCAAAACCTGATGTCTATAATAATTGAAGCTGTAAAAGCTTATGCGACGATAGGTGAAATATGTGGTGTCCTTCGGAAAGTGTATGGGGAATATAAGGAATTGATAGTTGTCTAGGAGGAGGCATTTAGACATTGCAAGATAGAAAAATCCGAGTTCTTGTGGCAAAGCCAGGGTTGGATAGCCACGATAGAGGCGCAAAAATTGTGGCGAGGGCTTTAAGAGACGCTGGAATGGAAGTCATCTACACTGGGCTGAGACAAACACCCGAACAAATAGTGGAGACAGTCTTACAAGAAGATGTTGACATTCTAGGACTTAGCATACTGTCAGGCGCTCACATGACACTTTTCCCCAGAATAATGGAACTCATCAAGCAAAAGGGACTAGATGATGTCATTGTATTTGCTGGTGGTATAATCCCCGAAGAAGATGTTTCGTCTCTTAAGCATCTAGGAATAAAAGAAACCTTTGGACCTGGCACACCAACAGAAACCATAGTAAATTTTGTCAAAAAAAGTGTAGAGAAAAGCCGTTGATAAGAATTGATCGACGCTCAACACCTTGTCGACGCTGTACTGAAAGGAGACCGCAGAACTGTAGCCCGAGTAATAACACTCATAGAAAATAACACCTTGGAAGCCAAAAAAATCGTATCACTGCTTTATCCCCACACTGGGAAAGCCCGAATAATCGGGATGACAGGACCAGGCGGAGCGGGAAAAAGCACTTTAGTTGAGAAACTAGTCAGGGAACTGAGGCAGCGAGGCAAAACTGTAGGAGTAGTGGCTGTTGACCCCACCAGCCCATTTTCTGGCGGAGCGTTCTTAGGCGACCGCATACGCATGCAAGACCTTAGCACTGACCAGGGAGTTTTCATCCGAAGCATGGCAACACGAAATAACCCTGGAGCCTTAGCTAAAGCCACGAAAGATGCTGTTCACGTCCTGGACGCAGCTGGCAAAAATGTAATTATCGTGGAAACTGCCGGAGCCGGACAGTCAGAAGTAGACATCATTAAAGTAGCCCAGACGGTCGTTGTGGTTCTAACTCCAGGCTTTGGTGATGAAATTCAAGCGATAAAAGCTGGCATCATGGAAATAGGCGACATTTTCGTCATCAACAAGGCTGACCGCGAAAACGCAAACAAAGCAGTTACCGATATCCAAACCATGTTAGAACTTGGTAATAAAAGAGGTAAATGGACCCCCGCAATAATCAAAACCATAGCCATTACCGGCGAAGGGACCGCCCAACTCTTAGACAAGATTGATGAACACAGAGAATACCTCGAGAAAGGCGAAGCCGACCTGAGACAGAAAAGAATAGTGGAAACAGAACTTGTAGACGCGATAAGGCAGAAAACCACTGAATACATTATAGAGACACTGAGAAGGACCGGCGAACTAGATGTGTTAATCTCAAAAATCCTAGCAAAGAAAATTGACCCGCTCACCGCTGCAGAAAAAGCGCTAGTTGAACAGCTTAAAAACTCCAACGAGGACAAATAACCATATGAAAAAACAACAGTTAGCACTCGGTTTAGTGCAAGTTTACACAGGCAACGGAAAAGGAAAAACTTCCGCCGCTTTCGGCCTAGCCCTCAGAGCCATCGGTCGAGGGTTAAAAGTCTACGTAATACAATTCATTAAAGGCGGCTTCGACTACGGCGAACTTTACGCCGTTAAGCAACTTGCAAACTTGAAGTTAAAGGCCTTTGGTCGCGGAAAATTCATAACAGAAAAACCCCCAGAAAAGGTTGATGTAGGATGTGCAAGAGAAGCTTTTGAATTGGCCAAAAAAGTTGTTGTCAGCGGCGAGTACGACATCGTAATCCTGGACGAAATCAACGTAGCACTCAACCTAAAACTGATAAAAGTAGCCGATGTTATCGAGCTGGTTAGGAATAAACCTAAGCATGTAGAACTGGTTTTAACGGGACGACGTGCCCATCCAGAAATTATTGAGATGGCTGATCTGGTTACAGAAATGAAGGAGATTAAACATCCTTTCAGAAAGGGAGTGCCACCTAGGAAAGGCATCGAATACTAAAGATCACTATCTTATGCAAGCCCAAGGAGTTTCCATTCCATCAACCACGACTTCTTTGTAAAAGTCTAATGTCTCTTCTTTGCTGTTCGTTCCTGTAGTTATCATGATTCCACTCTTGAGGATGCTTGCCAGAACTCCGCTTTTTGTCGTGAAGGTTACACCGAATTTGGCTTCTACATTTAGCTGTGCCCCTTCTCGCTTCAAAAGACCAACTAATTTCTCCATTTTCAAGTTCAAATTTTCTTTTGGGACTACAACGAAAACTCTCTTGTTGTTTCTTCCACAGCTCTCTTCAACCAGAACACGCTTCAAGGGTAAGGGGCTAGCTTTGGGTTGGCACCCGCAAACTGGGCAGCTCTCAGCTCGTGCAATCTCAATTTCCTCAAAGCGCATAAAGCCAACATCACAGTATAAGAGCTTATTTTTGAGGTTTGGCGACCTTCCCAAGAGGATTTTAACTGTTTCGGCGACTTCTACGCTTGCTACGACGCCTATGACTGACGGATGCACTCCGACTGTGGCGCATGATGGCAAGCTGTTGTCGTCAAGGTCTCCATAGAAACATTCTAGGCATGCAGTCTCTTGAGGGATGATCGTGGACGCGTTTCCAAAGGTTGATATGGCAGAGCCAAACACGTAGGGAATTTCGAGTCTGACGCAAGCTCTGTTTATAGCATATCGGCTGGTCATGTTGTCTAGACCGTCAACAACTGCGTCCACCCCACCTAATACTTCATCCGCGTTGTGTTCATTAAGGGAAAGAGGAAGCGGTTCAAATTTCACGTAGGGATTTAATCTCTCCAACTTCTTCACAGCCGCTCCCACCTTTGGAAAGCCAATGACATCAAAGTCGTAAAGATACTGCCTTTGCAGATTAGATTCTTCAACAACATCTCGATCAACAAGTCTTAAATGTCCTACACCCATGGCGGCTAACTGGATGGCTATCGTAGAGCCGAGACCTCCTAGCCCTACTACACAGACTTTTGCCCTCTTCAGTTTCAGCTGCCCCTCATATCCTACTTCTTCTAACATTATCTGCCTTGAGTAAAACCGCAACTCTTCATCTGAGAGCTTCTTCTCTTGTTCCTCAAGTAAACGCTTTAGGCGTTTCTCCATTTTCAACTCGTGAGGATGTTCTTCAGGAGGGGCAGGCAACTGTCTCAAGTATTCTTCTATATTAGTTGTCTCAGCTTTCTCCGATTTACTTCGTTCTTTCTTTACTTCAGCCATACTAAATCCTCTCCTTTAACATTCGTTCTTTTGGGTTCTTCCTAATCCTTAACTCGCTAAACATTATGCATATTTCTGCTAAAAAGATAGTTGGTCGAAATTAGAGAGCTAAAACATGTGAACATACGGCATGAGTTCATACGCGTTTTGCGGTCTGATGGATAAGTCAAGTTGCAAGTATGCTGCTGAAGAGTTAAAGTAAGGTGGTCCTTTTCTTGAGAACAATGTTAGTATTTTGCCTTCATGGTTGATTTTGAAACCTCTTTGAGAGGGCTCATGCCCACGAATCAGAAATTTGACATTCAACATGTTAAGGAAATTTTGAGTGACATCTTTACCAAAGAGTTTCCCAGCTCCTCTGAGTGATGAATGAGTTCCTATGATAGTCTCATCTGGGTCGCTCCAAAGGATTTCTTCAAGATGTCTTTCCTTTGGGTGCATCGAATGAGCAAAAATTAAATCGTTTAGTGAGGAAGCACAACTTGGCACTCCGCCATGAATCATCACACAAAGCCCATCCACAACAACTGCAGTGAACAAATACTGGAATAGTTCACGAATTTTTGAATAGACAACTGAGCCTTCTTTGCCAAACCTTGCCTGCAGGTTTTCTGGCAAGTCATGTGGATAAGCCAACAAGTCGTCTGGACCTTCATGGTTCCCTCGCATCAATACCACTTTTTGCGGAAAAAGCTGCTTTAACTTCAGGATTAAATAGTAAACTTCCGGAGAATGGGAACCTCTGTCTCCGTAGTCGCCGAGAAAAACCAAGAGAACACTATTTTGTGTTGCCTTTTCCATAAACTTTGAAGCTTTCAGCACATACACAAGACTCTCCAGATCACCATGTAGATCACCTATAACAATTACCTCCCCAGAAGGCTTCGCTTTAATGACCCGCCCCTCAATGCTCAATCTTCCCATTCGCCCTTCTTCTGAAGCCAAGAGTTCAATGGATTCATCGATCAAGCTAATGTATTCTTTGCTGTTGGCTTTCAGTGCTTTGCGGGATATTTCGACAAGATCTGTCATTTGCTCGACTAGCCCTGACATAGTATGCAAAGTATAACATTTATGTAATATCTACATGATTTCCACTCTTTTTTGAGTAGTTACTCTTAAATAGCTAGTGGTTTACCTTGTAAAATCGCGTGGTTAACACTATGGTCTTCTTAAACTCGAAACAAATAGCTTTCATTGCTATAATGAGCGCCTTAGGAAACATCCTCGCTGGAATTTCAATTAACGTTGCCCCAATATTAGCAGCCACCTCCCCAGGTGGGGGTGGAGCAGCATTAGATTTCTCACACATCGCAACGTTTATCGCCGCAGTCTTCGGAGGCCCTAGTATAGGAGCAATTGTAGGGTTCCTTGGTGGAATATATTCAGGATACTCGTTTGGCTTCACAGTAGGTAGCCTTGGATTCCTTTCACTTATTGGGATACCAGTCGGAAAAGCTCTAACAGGCCTAACAACTGGTCTACTCTTCAAAGGACTGAAAGTAAACAAAAGCTCACGTCCTTCTACTTACACTGTTCCCATTGTGCTTCTATCATTCATTCCTGAATGCTTGTTTACAGTTTTCTATTTCCTTTACCTAGTCTTGTATGTTTATGGCTTTGCCATGACGTTTATGCTATCGATAATTATCCCTAAAGCCTGGATTGAAATCATATTAATGAGTTTTCTTATGGGGGCATTGGTAGGGAATGTTGGCTTCAGAGATTTTATTTCAAGATTCCTTTCTTACCCGATACGTTCAATGAAAAAGCAGTTAGAGAAAAAATAGTCTTAGTAATAGTGTTTTATTGTAATGGTTTTATTTTGAAAGTATCGACTTGATATTTTCTCGTATTTCTTCTGATCTTTCTTGGATCATCTTGAGTAAGTCTTTGAATTCTTCATCGTTAGGATATCTTTTATATGCTCCATATGTGCAGAAGCCTAAGCCCTCAAGTAAGTCTCCTATTATGATGCCGAAAAGAAAGTTTCTTTTTGATTTTATGGTGTTGAGAAATTTTTTGTTCATCAGTTGGTAGTAGGTTTCAAGAGTCCCTTGAAGCAGTTTGTCGAGAGCTTTTCCTAGGGTCTCTTCTAGTTTCTTTTCCATTGAATCATCGCACTGCTAGTCGAATTTTTCTCTGACAATCATTTTGCGGAATTTTCTCATGTGATCGCAGTCTGATTTTAGGCGTTTGAGTTCCTTAGTCTCCATCTGAAGCTTAGCAACTCTTAAACGAATTTCTTTAAGTTTACCCATTTCAGTTCGGAATGCAATTTCTTTTTGTCTTAAAATCCATTATGAAGAGGGAATCAATATTTGAAATAAGGGAATTTCTCAGCTGTTAAGATGATTAATGAAAAACCAGTTTCCCCAAAAAAAGCTATACTCCGGGTCTATTAAGGACCTATCGGGAGCATATAGAAGGAGGGCAACACCTCAGCGATGCGTGAAATTGCTGTGACAAATGATTTTAGTGCCTTCCTACAAATAACGCTGTTTGGTTGCTTTACATGGACTTGCTATTGAAGGCGAATGTGACAAGTAAAGGCGCAATCCTTTTGGGAAAACATGTGGCCTGTGACGCTTATGAAGAAAACAGGCCCCTGAGAGTTGTGACCCACGCGCACGCTGACCACATGAACGGGCTGCATCGAAGTTTGAAAAACTGCGACACAGTGGTGATGACGCCCGCAACCAAAGATTTAATTGATGTCATGAGGGGACAGAGCTTTCTCTTGAGAGGAAATGTAAAAGCAATCGAGTACGATAAGCCTTTGATTTTTGACGATGAGCAGTTAACTCTTCACAAAGTTGACCACATTCTCGGTACGGCTCAAGTGCTCGTGGAGGACGCTGATGGTATGCGTATCCTCTACACAAGTGACTTTCGAATCCAAAACACTCCGGTCATTCAGTCTGACGTCCTAATCATTGAGGCTACTTATGGTAGTCCATGGCGCACAAGAAACTTCGGAGACGAGGTAACACACATGCTAGTCTCTATCGTTGAGAAAGGACTGAAACAAGGCCCTGTTTATGTTTTCGGATATCACGGAAAACTTCAAGAGGTAATGCAGATATTACACGAAGCAAAGATTAATGCACCATTTATAATGCCTGAAAGAATCCTTCAAATTTCGAAAATCCATCAGAAACACGGAGTAAGAATTTGTAGACCTCTATTCTTGACCAAACACGAATTACAGCTCACCTTACAAGAAGAAACGCAATATGTTGCCTTTTACCATATGAATTGGCGCAAAAAAATAGGTTTGAACAGGTTTAGAGTTTGTGTGAGTGGTTGGGAGTTTAATTCGCCTTGCAGGCAAACAGGTGAAAAAGAATACGTTGTAGCCTTGAGCGACCACTCCGACTTCAAAGGTTTGCTGGAATACGTCAGGCAAAGCAACCCACAACTAGCCATAACCGATAACTACCGAGCTGGTGATGCATATGCGCTTGCAAAACAGATAAAGAAGCAACTCGGAATCGAAGCAAAACCCCTCCCAGCATAACAACCTTTTCCAGCAATCTCGTGCACGCCCAATTCTTGCCAAAACATACATGTACAATAGCAAGATTTGCTAGAGTAAAGAATTTAAACAGCAATCTCCTTTCACATAGGAGGCAGGTCAGAATCATGGGTGTACGAATTCGAGTGCAAAGACGAGGACGAGGAGGACCAACTTTCCAAGCATCCACTCAAAAGAGAATAGCGCCAGCCAAATACCCTCCAATCAGCAACGAACAACTAGAAGGCGTCATCGAGGGCAGAATAGAAGGAATTTTCCACGAACCCGGACGAGGCTCACCCCTCGCCAGAATAAAACTACAAGACAACAAAGACTACCACTTCATAGTTCCTGAAGGCGTACACGAAGACCAAAGAATCCAAATTGGCAGCCAAGCACCAATCGAAATAGGCAACATCCTTCCTCTAAGCAACATACCCGAAGGCACCATGATCTGCGGAATAGAACTCTCACCAGGTGACGGAGGAAAGATAGCACGTTCATCCGGAACATATGCAACCGTCGTCGCCCACACACCACAAGGAACCATGATAAAATTCCCTTCAAGGAAAACAAAATACGTCAATGACCTATGCCGCGCTACCATAGGCATTGTCTCCGGAGCTGGGCGGCTTGAAAAACCATTCCTTAAAGCCGGCAAAAAATACCACAAGAAGAAAGCGAAAGGTCATAAATATCCACGAACACGTGGCAGAGCCATGGTCGCTGCCGCGCATCCTTACGGGAGTAGTAAGAGAGGCGGTCGCAAAGTCACCACAGTCGCACGCGGGGCACCACCAGGCAAGAAAGTAGGCTTAATTGCAGCTAGAAGTACTGGCAGGAAGCAAAGAAGAAGAAGGTAACTTCGGAAAAGGTTAATAAACAGCCCTAGAGAAGCAATGAGTAGGCGAACGTAAAAAAAATGCCGAAAGTATTCATGTACCGGGGATATACTCTCGAACAATTGCAAAGTCTTTCAATGGACGAGTTTATACTTTTGCTCCCATCCCGCCATCGCAGAAGCCTACAACGCGGACTCAAAGCTGAGCAACGAATCTTGTTGGAAAACGTAAGAGCCGCAAAAGCGGCGATGGATAAAGGACAAAGTGTCATAGTTAAAACCCACACCCGAGACATGGTCATACTCCCAGAAATGGCCGGTGTGACAATATTACTTCACAATGGGAAAGAATTTCTCCCCATTGAAATCGCTCCTCAAATGATTGGGCATTATCTTGGAGAATACGCGATCACAAATAAGCCTGTAAAACATGGGCAACCAGGTATTGGCGCTTCAAGGTCGTCAATGTATGTGCCACTGAAATAAATAGTTGCAATAATTTTCTACGCGCGATAACTTGGTTCAGTTTTCTTCTTTTTTTCGCTTGCTAATGGTACTTTAGGAAGTGGAATAGGTGGGGGAATATTCAGAGTTCTGGAAATAAGCACGGATTCCAAAAACACAACATTAGAAATGGTCTGTACAATAATAGGCGGTGGCGCTTTCTTCTCTCCGTAACTTGAAAATATTTTTTCCAGCTCTTCTTTATCTCCCGTGACGTTAGCCTTGCCTTTAACACTGATTTGAGCCACTGCAGGATTGTAGTTTATGGTAAAAACAAAAGGTACTTCCAACAAATCTTCACTCGGCTTATTTATACTTATGAGGTTGAGGTTTGTAGCGATCTTCACTGGAGGAAGGGGGCGTCTGATTTCCCAAAAGCGTTCAGCGGATATGCTGTTTATGGAAACATTAACGCGGATTTTAATCTTTGGCTGACTCAGTCTTCTACGCCTCGCTATTCTTGGTTTTGTTTGTACCGTGTAAAGCCACAGTGTCCACACGTGTATCGGTTGCCATGGTCTGCCATGAAGTAACCTGGACCGCATCTTTCACAGAATGGTCGCAGCCGTGTCAAGCTTTTTTCCTCAATTTTGTAGTAGCTGAAAATGCTTTTCTCTTTTTTCTTCTTTTTTTCCACCTTTGCCTTCTTAGGTTCTACAGGTTTTTCTTCTACAACTTCCTCTGCAACTTCTTCAGTCTCAGCTTCTTCTTTGGCCTCTGATTTCTCAGTTTCTTCAGACATTCACTATTCCTCTTTCTTTCTTTCTTCTTTTTGGTCTTCGGATTTAGGAGTGGAGGGTGCTTCCTTTGCCTCTTCTCCTTTCTCTGGTTCTCCTTCTTCAAGTTTTTCTTCCTTTATCGGCTTTTTCTCTTCTAGTTTTGGTGTTTTTGGTTTTTCTGTTTCCTCTGCGGGTTTTTTAGGGGAAACATTACGGGTAATAATGTGTTCGGGTTCGATCAGCTTTGCTTGTTCAGCAGATTCGTAGGCGTTCGCCTCTCCTATGGCAGTCATTGTACCGGTTTTCGTTTCTACTTTCTCCACGAACACCAAGTCGATTTCTATCTTTAGCATGTTCGCCAGATTTTTTCTTAGTTCTAAACGTGAAGTGGTTTGTCCTTCTTGACTGTGATCAACTTCAAAGACAACTTCTTTTCTTTTTAGTAAAGGGTTGTATTTTTGGGAGAGGATTTTCAACTTCAAATCTATTCTTCCGTTAACGAGTAGTTATGGCACAAAAAAAGTGTTTTTGTCCTTATAAAGTTTCATTCCTTTTGATAAGTACTAGGGTTTATATTCTTCCCCATAGCTTCCAGCGATTATGAATACGTCGAATATATCTATGATTCCACAAGGCTCTACAATGTCACAGTGGGGTTCCACTTAGGGTCTAAAGGTGTAGAACTATAGGCACTAGCAGCCAAGACAACATTAGCGCTAGAGACGCCTTCTTCACATTTTCCCCCATATACAACATGTTTTTGAATCTATTATCCTTTTTGAAAGGACCCACTCTGCTTGTCATTAAATATTTTCATAGAAACTAATATTACAAATATTGATTTTGCATGCTTAACACTTTTCGTCTAGTAGGTGAATAATTAGTTGGCGATCACGTTGGAAACCAAAGGCGTTCTTGTGGGAGTAGTCTTATGCCTTTTAGGTCTTGTTGTTTTTATGCATGGGATAAACAACATGACCCCTATAAATGCAGTTTCAAACTCGTTTCTTGTGGTAATAGGTATGTTCTTAGGAATAGCGGGGCTCATTGTGTTGATTACAAATGTTTTTTCAGGCGGCTCGATTTTCACCTAGATGTTTTCTTCAATTACTTTTCATTGCTTCAACAATTTCTTGCACTCTGTGCTTCGTTTCTGCTGTTGTTTTGATCGCCACGACTCCTTTATGTGGTTGCCCATAGAGTACTAGCGAGTTTTCAGGTGCTGTTAGGATGGCGACTAATGTTAGCAAGTCTTCTTCGCCGTCAACGATAATTTTTGTCCGCTGAGAATCGCGCATCGCCTTTTCTATTGCCAACCAAGCTTCGTCAGTTATGGTTCCAGGTGGATTCTTCACTTTTATGACTTTGTCAGCCGTTGCAGAGATGGGAGGTATTTCTTTTCTCATGATCTTGTTATCGATTATTAAGACATCGGGCAAAAGAGAATGGGTGGTTAAGTCTTGTGAAACTCGGTCGCCTACTGTTACTATTTTTGCTGGTTTTTCTTTTTCAATTAATGTTTCTAGTATTTTCATTGTTTCTTCCAAAGAGCCTTGAAACAATGTTCCTAAGGGCTTTTTTAGCTTTTTTCGAAGCTGCGGTGTGAGATAGCGGATGTCAATCACCCATGGCTTGCAATGAATCTCTCTATTGACCGATCATATGTTCTTTCAACTTCGGGCGGAAACAAGCATCCTGGCAGTTCATCTTGCTCTTTATGAAAACGAATACATTCACAACATTTTCCTTTTTTGTCACACGATGGATAGGTGCAGCTACAGTTTTTTAAATTCGCTTCAAGATTCGGACATGGCTTTTTTTGTTGCGTTTTAGTTATCCCCCTATTTTCTATGGAAAATTCATGCAAATTGATAACTTATGAAACGCTGTGTTATCGGACGCGTAGCGCGTAACGTCCTTTTTCCTTGATTTCCATCACTTTCGCTATTTCTGACTCTTCTGGATCGATGATAATTACAAGACCGCTGAAATCATCACTTAGAGTTGCGGTTTTGCATTTTTGGCACAACGCGCCTGTGGTGAGTGTATGGCATTCTCGACAGGCTTTCTCATTCATTGCTGTTTTTTCTCCTGCTCCTTAGCTTTTTCAACAGCCTTCCCTTTTTCAGCTTCGGTCTTGATTTTTTTCACTTCTTCCTTTATCCATTCAAGCTTTCCAAGAAATGGCTGTCTGGCAGTTACCCCAATTTTACCAGAACTCCCGCCCCGAGCCAATGAAACTGCTGTTATACGAGTTCTAACATGATCTCCAGACGATAGTTTCCTTCTAGTTTCTTTGCCCATCAACACACCTTGCCTTTCATCATAAGAAATGAAATCATCCATTAGTTGTGATACATGAAGTAACGCGTCAATTGGGCCAACACGAATGAACGCCCCAAAATCAGCAATTTCCACGACTTCACCTTCAACGATTTCTTGAATTTTTGGATAAAAGGTGATAAGAGAAAAGGAGACCCTGTGGTATGTGGCGCCATCACCAAGAATTATCTTTCCAGTTGGATTAACGTTAATGTCAGTAACAGCTACTACATAGCCAAGTTCATCATCTACCATGCCCTCGTATTTCACTCTCAGCTGTTCATGACCCGCTTGTGTAAGAGGTTCACCGAATTTTTCTGGGGGTATACGAATTGTGTCTTCCAGAACGAGGATCTTAAACATTATCACTTTCTCCTGACTTGAATAAACTCGCGCCTTACATAAACCTCTAAGGGATTTTAAAAAGCTTTTTGAAGCGTCTTTAGTTATTGACTAAAAGAAGCATTCTAGTTGGCGCTTCAATAACAAAGTTAGATGGCTCCATCCACCGCTAAATGTGACTTTTGCCTTAGATAAATAACTGGCACGTTTTTACGCCTCAGTCTTTTTCTTAACACTCTGTCATTTGTTGCAACACAGCAATTCAATTCCGTCGACACCCGAACAATTATGTCATCATGCGACTCACCCCCGTCTCTCTCCGCATCGATTTGACGGCATTTTTGAGTAAACTTCAAAGCAAAAGTTGCTTGTCGACGCAATTTCGTTGATCGGCTTTCAGTTATTCTCTGCAACTCTTTGTAGGTCGGAGAGAGGATTATTGGTTCAAACCGTCGATTTAGAATTTTTGCTAGCTCTTCAAAAATATCTACATTGAATTGGCAAGGAATAAAGAGGAAACTTGAGTCCAATATGACCCTTAATACCTTTCTTGATTTTTTTAAAGGCAAACTTTTTTTCCCTTTATCCTTGAGGTTTCTCTTGTGTTGTAGCCTTGTGCTTGTTTCCAATTTGCTTAACTATACCATAGCCGATTAATCGCCATCTTCCAGCTACTTTCCTGCTTAACGCTGCTCGCGTTCCCTTTTCGACGCACACTGGACGTCCCAGCTTTAATGTCGCCTCATCTCCTTTCACTGAAACGACTGCGCCTACAGTGATTGTTGTCCCTATGTCTAAAAGGAGGCTTTCTTTGAGATGTATTCTGTCTATCGCAATCATCTCTTTCGTTCCTATTGCACGCTCAAAAAAATGCGTTTCTACTGTAAGCGATGATGCTGTTGGAGGAAGCTTCTCAGGCAGCCCAACTAGGTTTCCAGTGAGGCTGTCTGCCTTGGTTAGAGATGGGTCGAGCATCGTTCCTATTCCTACTAAGCCGCCGCATTGTGCTTCATCCATGTCTCTTCCACCTGCTCGAAGGCTAACGATTTCGGTTTGTAAAGGTTCATATACGCTTTGGCCTTGCTTTTCCACTCGTACGCCTGGGCGGATTTCTATTTCGTTGCCCATTTTGAATTGTCCTTGTATAATGCTGCCGCCTATAACGCCGCCTACTAAGTCGTCAATGGAGGTTCCTGGTTTGTTGATGTCGAAGGAGCGGACGATGTACATTAGAGGAGATTTCGTTATGTCGCGTTTGGGTGTAGGAATGTATTCTTCGATGGCTTGGACGAGGACATCGATATTAACAGCATGCTGAGCTGAAATCGGAATGACGGGAGCGCCCTCTGCAATTGTGTCTTTGACAAATTCGGCGATTTCGCGATAGCTTTCCATGACTCTTTTTTCGTCAACTATGTCTATCTTGTTTTGAACGATAATTATTTTACCTATGCCGACAATTTGTATGGCTGCTAAATGTTCGCGTGTTTGGGGTTGTGGACAAGGTTCATCTGCAGCGATGACGAGTATTGCACCGTCCATTATGGCAGCGCCAGAAAGCATTGTTGCCATTAGCGCCTCGTGTCCAGGGGCGTCTACGAAACTGACAGCTCTTTGAAATTCGCATTTTGTGCCGCAAGCTGGACATTTTGGCTCTGTTGAGTAGCATTCTGGGATGCCACATCTTGGGCATTTGTATACGGAGGCGTCAGCGTATCCAAGCTTTATTGTGATACCTCGTCTCAATTCTTCGCTGTGTTTGGCGGCCCACACGCCCGATAAGGCTTGTACTAATGTGGTTTTTCCATGGTCTACGTGACCGATTGTTCCTATATTGACTTCGGGCTGTTTGGGCATTTTTTTCAGGCGGTTAACCTCCAGCTTAGGTTTCTTCTGGCGTTTTGTTGGGCTTTTCGGTGTCTTCTTTGATGGTTTTTGGTTCTTTCTTTTGCTTTTCTGGTTTTTCTGGCTTTTTCTCTACGACTTTGGCCTTTTCTGCTATTTTTTTTGTTGCAGCTTTTTTGGGCTTCTTTGATTTTTCTGCCTTCTTGGGTTTCTCGGTTATCTTCATGTTGATTTGAACGATTTCTTCAGTGATGACGTTTCCGCGGAGTGTTCTTCTTCTACGTTCCCCTTTGCGGGTAGAGTGGAAGCCAACACCTCGAGTTATTATTACTCGGGTTTTTACTCCGCCATGGATGTCTGGTCGCATAGGGAAACCGTCTTTGTCTGAGCCTCCTGTGATTTTCAATTTGTGCCCTCTCAGTCCAATGGCTGTTCCGTCTATTGTTTCGCCAAGTCTTCTTCCTATAAGCGGGACAGCTCGGGAACTTTCCAATTCAATTATTTGTGATCTTCCTGTTTCTGGGTCTGAAAGTATTATCTTGAATTTTGCCATGAACACGTTTACTCCGTATGAAGCAAGTTTAATTATGGATTGTACACCGCGTTTTTAAAGCTTCCTTTCAAAACACCAAAAGTCGTTGATTGGCAAAAAACTAGGTTTACCTTTATAGTTATTCATTCCAGATGTCCATTAGGTGCCTTTTGGAGAAAACAGTGTTGGACCCAGTCGAAGAGCCAAACATACATTCATGAAGAACTTCTTCTATCAATTATGTCCAAAGCACCAGGTCCAGTACCAACAATAGTCACACGTACACCTGTCGCTTCCTCAACCTTAGCAATGAAATCCCTCGCTTCTTGAGGCAACCTGTCATAATCCGTCGCATTCTTACAACTGGGGTACAAAATGTCAAGCTTAGTAACTGCCGCTTCTGTAGCACCGTGAATCCTTGCCGCCCTCCTCGCCAAATCAAAATTGAATGGCGCAGATCTACGTTCCCGTCCGGTTCCAGCTGCAGTCTCAAACCATCCTCGACGCTCAGCTTCTTCCTTAGACAATTCCCCAGGCAAGCCCCCCGCACCCACACGCGTAATAAAAGCCTTGAACACAACCAAAATCCTATCCACCCTGCTTGGACCTACCCCTGACTCGGAACATATTGCTGCAGCACTCGTATCACGACTCGTAACATAGGGATAAGATCCATGATAGAGCGAAAGCATTAAACCCTGCGTTCCCTCCAAAACAACAGTTTTATCCGCATCAATAGCGTCGTTCACCTCTTCTACCGCATCTGCCAAAAAGCCTTTCAACTCTGCCACATCCTTCGCTAACTTAGCTGACCTCTTCGCTCTCTCCTGCACCGCGGGACCAACACCCCAGCCAGTAGTGCCAAGGCTTCTCAAGTGATCGTCGCTCTTGTCTAGTTCAGAGTGATGCAGCTCAATAATAGACGCCTGCCTATCCACCCCAATCCTACCTTCAACACCTGTTGCCTCTACCTCTTTTAAAAATTGAGGAACATGAACATTAGCTCCAGGACCAATCAAGAGGCGACAACTATCATAAACAAATGTGGAAGGAACCACATGTAGCGCGTAACGTCTACCTTTGAAATGCACAGTGTGGGCAGCATTAACAGACCCCGTGCGCACACAGACGTCAACCTTATCCTTCAAAGCTAAATAGGATATGACTTTCCCTTTTCCTTCATCTCCCCAAAAGGCGCCAGCCACCACTGTGCAACCCACAACTTTCACCACGGTGCATTTAGAGTTTGGCAAGAATATTTAAAAGTATTTGTCAACTTTATGTAAAATGTCAGGTTATTTTACAAGGAACCTGTCAATTTATATGGATGTGTCGAATAGGTTTAAGAAGCACTCAACAACATCCCTCTCATGAGAAAAACGAAGGCGCACAATCATGCAGTTCAAAGCCGTAATCTTTGACCTCGGTGACACACTAATATTAACTGACCGATGGGACTATGACAAATGCTTGGCAAGGCTTGTGAAGAGCCTGCAAAACGACAATGTAAAACTCTCAGCCTCATTTGAGCAGTTTAGACGTGTTTACTTTGAAGTGCGCCATCAAATGTACATTAGATCTGAACAATCCCTCAAAGAAGTAGATTTTCGCCTACGAATTGCTGAGACACTGAAAAAGTTCAACTACAATTTTACTCACGAAAGTCCTACAGTGACGCGAGCCGTAGAAGCTTTTCTTGAAGCCTTTATCGAGGACGTAAGGATGGAAGCTCACATACGACCATTACTCACTCAACTGAAGAAAAAATCCAAACTAGGATTAGTCTCCAATTTTGCCTACGCACCTGGCTTATGGAAGATACTGGAACGCTTCGACTTAACCAGATTTTTCGACGCAGTGGTGATTTCCGGTGAATTAGGCCTACGCAAACCTCACCCAAAAATCTTCAAAGAAGCACTGGAATTGTTAGAGGTGGAGGCCTCAGAGGCAGTTTTCGTGGGCGATTCCTTAAAAGCGGACATTAATGGTGCAAAAAACATGGGACTCAAGACAGTCTTAGTTGAAAACATTGGACTTCGAAAGAACCCATATGCTACCGCAAACGAGCAGGATCCTTTCCCTATAAAACCAGACATAGCAATGCCAAATCTGAAGGATTTAGCTAAAATTCTAGAGAATTTGTGACAATTCAGAGTACTCAGCATTTCATTGATCCTATCGAATTTGCGGTCTTTGGCTAAGCTGAGCAAGCATTGTACTCACTAAAAAGGATCTTACTTATCATTTGCCTTGATCACTTCTTCTAAGTATCGCTCCGATGAATCCTAAAGTCTTATAGCTCAATTTTTGGAGCATTTCATGGTCAAGCGTTCACTAAAAGGTAAGGGTTCAATTGTTCCATCCATTCGATTTCTTTTAAAAGAATCGTCAATGGAGGCCTTCTTGGTTGTGTGATGCAGAAAACAGCTGGTTTGCCGCCATCTTTTTCCCGTTTAGCATCAGCAACGTAAACGTTAACGAGGACAGACCCATCTTTAAGATGTAGATTAACATGACGGCCTATGAAAGCACGAGCCACGTTTAAGTTGAAGCGTTCCATACCCATCGTTTAACTTCTCCATTCATTGCTCTCATCCGCAATTCTACGCCAACAGTGGGTGCAAATAGGTAATTGCTGGTCTTCGTGTAGGATGTAAACTTCTATGTCGGTGTTTCTACACTCGTTTTTCCATGGATTCTGACATTTCTCTACAGGACGAGACATGACTATATTCACTACAAGACTGTTTTTCGGGTTTCCCGCGTTTAAAGCCATCGTTGAAACAACAATTCACAGAGGGGTGAGACATAAGTGAAAGTGAAAATTGAGCTGAGCGCACAGCATTAATGACTCTTGCAGCAAATTGCCAATCGATTGGCATTGAACTAACGAAAAATATTGGCCTTCTGCTTTTTTCAGAGGTTTATAATTTCTGGCTCGATTTCTTTCTTGGTTATTTTCAATAACGCGACAGAGGGTTTGGTTAAAAACGGTGGAATGGGATTGGTGGGGCTGCCAGGGTTTATGAGCAACATACCATCTTTATATTTCAGACTTGGTCGATGAGTGTGACCTGATACGAAAACGTGGAAACCTCGCTTCTCGACGATGTCTTTAAATCTGTTTGTTCGGAAGAAATAGTTTAGGCTGTGTGTCATTCCAATTTTCCAGTCATAAACATCAACAGAATTTATCACAGGTAATTTCTCTCTTACATCTCTTGTGTCCATGTTGCCATGCACGCCAAAGACAGGCGCCATTTGCTCCAATTCATCAAAAACACTTAGCCTCGTTAAGTCTCCAGCGTGAATAATCAAACTGGCGTCTTGGAAGATTTTGAAAACCTTGTTTGGTATTGCTTTTGCACGAGCTGGAATATGGGTATCCGAGATTAAGCCTATGAGTTTCAAAACACTCAGCTCTGCTAGTTTTTGTTATCAGCTATTATAGCATTAGGGAGCAACTGTTATAAAGTTAGCAGAAAATCTTCCCCGAGGCTTATACTAGAAGACTTGATTTGAATGGATATTTCTTTGACGCGTACTCGGAAAAGTACGAATTGCGTTAAGAGTCAAAATGAGAAAATGCCTTGCATCAGAGTCTGGGAGCTATTCGCAAAGTTGATTTTGCCATTGTATGGATGAATCGCCTAAAAAGAAGGATTGTGGAGAAGTTATTTGCGTTCTTCCAAGTAGCTGTACCCTTCGTCTACTTTTTTCTGCATTTCCTCAGCGTATTTTTCAACACCATTTTGTTTGATGCTATGGAGTGCTGCTGTAAGTCCATAGCCTTTTCGATAAGGAGCTAAGGGTTCACATGTTTCAGATTCATCGCATTCGGCGCATGTGCGATAGCCCTTTTGTTTTGCACATGATCTTACTTTGCAGTTTGGGTCCCCGCCACCTTGAAGGCAGCCAGGGCAGTAGCCAAACATTTTGACTAAGCCATTCATGACTTGGCTGAATTCGTTGTAGTGTTTGAAGCTTGGTTCCCAGTTAGCGAGTTTTGGCATGGCTTTGTCGAAGCCATAAGCAGCAATAATCTTGTGTAGGTCATTGACAGCCTTTTTTATCTTTCCTTGACGGATTCCACAGGCGTTGCAGTGGAGGCCGCAGTGACCGACAAGGTTGGCTAGATCTGTTGTGGCCATGTGTCATGCCTTCTTAACGTATTTTTCTTTCGACGCCCAGTAGTTTAAGCATTTTGGTTGGCAAGCTCTGGTTTATGGGTCAACCCTACGACATCGCCAATGTGTTGGCAGTTTCAAAAATAGCCTGTTGGAGAGTTGTCTTAAGCTATATGTTCATGGCTTGGACGGGCAGCGCAATCTTTGGCTTGACTTAAGGAATATTAGGCGGAAGTCTTTAGAAACGACAACATTGAAAACATTGTGGCAATTAAGGAAAAATGAAGGTTCAACCCCTCAAAACGCTTCCAAAAATTGAATCGGAATCTAGGGGGCAGGCACAAACCCACAAATACGAACTGTCCATATTTCACTCTACTAAAAACATATCTGGAATCAAATACAAACTAGAGATGCCCAGAAGGTGACGCACACACACTTTTGCCAACACCAGCAAAGCATTGTGCTGTAATAGAAGTTTCTTCCATAAAGAATAAATGTCTTAGAGAATACTTTATTTTTGATGCACTATGCAAAAATACGTTCGGTTAGTGTTAGTTGTCTCAATTTGCTGCTTCATAGCTATATCTCTCATTCCAACTAGAGCCCTAAAGGTCAAGCAGTATCAATCTCCTGCAGCTGAAGATAACAAAAACACGTTAAGCATTAAGACCCACACCATGTCAGATTCAATTATAGTTGAGTTGTTTTTCCCACAACCCACTATAATTGATTCCCAAAATTACCACTCAGTTGAGATGCAAGACTTACTAAGATTTGGTGCTCCCGGTGAGCCAGTACTCCCTTTCAAGACGATCAAAGTGTTGATTCCTCAAGGCAAAGAGTTCCAAAGAATCGATGTGGCTCACGGCAATAAAAAACTGTTAGAAGGCAAGTTCAATGTGGAGTATGGAAAGACAGCAATACCCATTTCATCTAAGACTAGCATTGCAGACCGACAAAATCAGGAAATCTATAGCTCCTCAGATCCGTTCCCCAGTGCGTTGTTTTCACAAGCATCAGAGCAATATGTACGAGGATATAGAATCCTCCTCTTGACACTTCATCCAGTCCAGTACATTCCAAAAACGGGTGAACTATCCTACTTCGAAACCATGACTGTTACTATTAATTTAAAGGAAACTAGCAAAACATCTCCATGGCTAAGAAATCTGCCAAAAGACAGAATGACCGTTCAAGAAATTGCGGACAATCCAGAGGCCGCGGAAACGTACACAATAACGACAACACAATTGCGACCATTATCTGTGAATTCGTCGGAATCATACGATTATGTGATCATTACCGACAGCACTCTGAACTCTTCATTTCAGCCATTAATCGATTGGAAAATCCTGAAGGGATTAAACGCAACAACAGTTCTGGTTGAAGACATTCTAAGCGACCCAGACTATTATGGCAATGGTTTGTTTGGTGACGGTTCGCAATTTAACGATACAGCTGCCCGCATAAGAAACTTCATACGAGATGCATACTATAACTGGGAAACTGAGTATGTATTGCTCGGTGGAGACATAGGGATTATTCCTAAAAGAGGCACCTATGGCTTTGTCGCGACGGACCCAATTACGGTAGACTACAGCATCCCTTGTGACATGTACTATGGGGCCCTTGACGGAAGCTGGGACAACGACAACGACACCATATTTGGCGAAGGAGTTTATTCAGAAGGTTCAGAATCACCTCAGAATGGAACAGCTGGAGAAGAAGCCGACTTCTTTGCGGAAGTATATATCGGAAGAGCACCAGTGACTTCACCAGTGCAAGTAGAGAATTTCGTCAACAAAACGCTGTGGTATGAACAAGCTTCAGATGACAGCTATTTCAGGAAGGCAGTGATGATTGGTGAAAAACTGGACGATGAAACGCAAGGCGCAAACAGCAAGGATTTGGTATCAGATGAAATACCGCAGTATACAACGACAAGGTTGTACGAAAGAGACGGCTCATACAGTCGCTCAGCAGTTATCGACGCAATTAACAGCGGCACCCACATATTGAACCATGATGGACATACAAATCCCGATATTATGATGGAACTGACTAGAGATGACGTCGACACTCTCATCACCAACACGGAATACTTTTTCGGATATAGCATTGGATGCCACGCAGCAGCATTCGATGGAGACTCAGTCATAGAACATTTCATCTATAACCCTCACGGAGCCTTTGCATTCGTAGGCAACTCAAGATATGGCTGGTATTCGCCAGGCACAACATTTGGAACAGGAGACCAATTCGACAGAGCATTCTTTAACGTCCTGAATAACACCGTAAGAAATCTAGGTAAGACACTGCAGTTCTCAAAGGAAGGATTTGCAGGTTCAACGTCAAACAGCGTGAGATGGACTTACTTTGAGCTAAATCTCCTTGGAGACCCTGAGACAGAACTAGTAACTGAGATTATGGCACCAACAGCTCACTTCCAAACTAACCCGACTGCAGAACGGTTATCACCACCCATTCTCCTAGGCGTCGTAAACATTACAGGCGTAGCAAGAAGAGGAACAGCAGCTGGAACAACATTCAGTAACTTCACAATTGAATTCTATCGAAGTGGCCAATGGCATTCTGATGGAATTTCACTACTAAACAATGGTCATGACGAGACTACTAATGACATGTTAGCCATTTGGGATACTAACGTAGTTAGCCCAGGGACAGTTGATCTTAGGCTGACTGTAAAAGATGAAAATGGCACAATTGGAGAAGATAGGTGGCGAGTTCGCGTCGAAGAGTTACCTGCCATTCGCGTACTTCCTAAACTTACCGAGACACAAGAAGGCTTGACCTTCACAGTAAGTGTCATGATTACCGATCCAGTAAACCTCTTTGGACTAGACTTTCACATGAGCTGGAACACTACACTCGTAGATTACGTCAGTCATGCCTTATACATTCCAGTAGAAGATTACTGGTGGGGAATTCTATACAGCCCAGTAACGATAACCAAAGACAACGTGAACCAGACAGCCGGAACCTACTGGGTGGCAGCAGAATCAACGTCTTCAACCCCGTTCAACAAAGATGGAACAGTCTTCGACATGACTTTCCAAGCCATAGCCACTGGCGCTTGCAACCTAGAAATATACTCCACCAACCTTACCGAGAAAGATGGCACACCAATAACCCATAAAATTGCTGATGGCGTCGTAGAAATAGCACCAGGTGTTCACGATGTGGCAGTTACAGGTATTTCGCTTGTTGACACTGTTGTTGGTGAAGAATACCAGGCCAGAATCAGGGTGACAGTTGCGAATGAAGGCACCTACGCTGAAAACTTCAACATCACAGTCTATGCAAACGGGACCCTCATAAACACAACCCAGATCGCCCTCTCTCCCCTTAACTCGACAACGATTACTGTTATTTGGGACACAACAGGATGGATGAAAGGCAACTACACAATTAGCGCTAACGCCACATCAGTCCTTGGAGAGACAGACATGGCAGATAACACAATGGTCAATGGCACGATTATAATAACCATAGTTGGCGATGTTGACGGAGACAGGGATGTTGACATCTACGACATCGTTCGAATGGCAGGCATCTACGGTGTGAGCCAACCAGATCCAAGATATGACCCCAACTGTGACATAGACGGCGACGGAGACATAGACATCTACGACATAGTAGCCGCAGCTGGAAACTACGGGCAAGGCACATAACCCCCTCTTTTTTTTCTATACATTTTCTCTTTTTCCATCCCATTCTTCAGTATATGTGGAGATACACGATTCTCTAAAAAATTACTTCTCTCTCTGACCCAAAACCCACATTCATAAACATCAGAAAACTTACCTTCTAGAAGAAAAGCTCGAAATCAAAGCCTAAATTGGAAACTCTAGTATGAACGAGCCTACATGTAGAGGAGAAGAGCGACTCCTTTGTTATTAGGATCCAAATAGGGAAAAGCGCGCGCGCATAAAGGTCACTGACGTGTTAGGGTTTTTACAAGGTTGCGTTCACTATCGTAAATCCTGACTTGGAGAGGCATCTGACCGACTGCAAAATGTGTAGCACAAGCCATACAAGGGTCGTATGCTCGGAAAGCCATCTCCACTCTGTTTAATAGCCCCTCATTAACCACATTGTTTTTTATCAGGCCTTTCGCAGCATCGCGAATAGACAGGTTGATGGCTGCAGAATTATTGGTTGTTGCCACTATTAGGTTAACTTTCTTCACCAAAGCGTCTTCGTCGAGAATGTAATGATGGATTAAAGTGCCTCTCGCCGCCTCGACAATTCCTACACCCTCGCCGGGCGCACCAACTGGGTTTCTAATATCCTTATTTGTGATCTCCGGGTCTTGAGCTAGCTTTAGAGTCTTCTCAGAAGCATACAACAATTCGATCAATCTTGCCCAGTGAAAAGCTAAAGTAGAATGCACAGGTTTTCCACCTAAAGTCTTGTACATCCGCTCAAACTCCTGTTGCGCCAAAGGTGTCGCCATCCCCTCAGAAGCATTGAGACGTCCAAGGGGACCTACACGGTAGATACCGCTGTCAGCACCGTCTACAAAGCCGTTCCAACCAATGTTTTTGAGGTATGGAAACTTAACGTAGGTCCATGGTTCCACGTGCTCCTCGATAACATCTAAATATTCGTTTGGTGCGAATTTGACGAATTCTTTTCCTTCAGGGTCCACGACGCGAACTTTTCCGTCATAGAAGTTCACCTTATTGTCATTGTCAACCAGCCCCATGTAATACGTTCTCATAGTGTAAATATCGCTCTTAATCATATTCACATAATCTTCATTCTTCAAGACAACATCATTAAACAAGTTGAGACTAAACTTTGCAAACTCCACACAAGACTTCGCCATTTTCTCAATCTCTTGTCTACCCTCCTCACTTAACGCCTTCGAAATACCACCCGGAATCCCACAAACAGGGTGCGTAGCTTTACCACCCAAAATCGCAGTTAACCTTTGTCCGTACGCCCTGTGCTTGATGACATCCTTACCCACATCCAAACCAGCCTTATTAATTACGCCTAAAATGTTCCTTTCTGCAGCAGGCGCATCTGGTCCTACGATGAAGTCTGGTCCACCTAGGAAGTAGAAGTGCAATATGTGGTCGTAGATGATGTAGCCACAATACATAAGTTCTCTCAGTTTCTTAGCCGTCTCTGTAGGTTCCACGTTGAACGCAGCGTCACATGCTTTTGCGGCTGCCATGTGGTGGGCTACTGGGCAGACACCGCATATCCTCGTTGTTATTATTGGCAAGTCTTCAGCTCTTCTTCCCTCGCAGAACTTCTCGAATCCCCTTAACTCAGGTATTATCATATAGGCGTTCGCAAC
>JAOZHR010000015.1 GCA_026014805.1 Candidatus Bathyarchaeota archaeon
ATTACACCTGCATGCATTAGTTTTAGAGGATAGCAACATTAACACAACATTGAACCCTTTATCATAACCTCTAAAATTGCAGATAGAAGATGCTGCGAGCGGCAGCTGAAAAACCATTTGTGGCTGTGCTGAAACGAAACAATTATTATAAACCGTTGAAACACCTTGTGGAACACAATTATTGGATATGATGAGAATGGTTTTTAGGAGAATTTTATTGGTGAAACCAGAAGGAAGAACGGGATTAGGGTTTGCGTTGGCTTTAATTCCAATAGGCTTAGAATATGTGGCAGCGTCGATCGCAGATATCGTTGATGAGATTAATATACTTGACATGTTAACCGAAAAACGCCATTCATTTCCGTATTTCCTAGATTTATTTCATCCCGATTTAATGGGAATCTCGATGTCGGCAACCGAACATAAAAGTGGTTTGAGTATCGCTTCAATCGCCAAAAAGAGGGGGATTGCAACAGTGTTGGGGGGCTATCACCCAACTGCTGTTCCCGATGAATTGCTTTCACATAAACAAGTTGATATGGTAGTTCGTGGTGAAGGGGAATTAACGATGAGAGAATTGGTCCAAAGGGGTTCTCCTGAGGGTGTTCTAGGTATTTCTTACAAAGAGGATAATAAGGTGATTCATAATCCCGATCGTCCATTGATTGAAGACTTGGATTCGCTTCCCTTCCCAGCACGACACCTTAGACGACACAAATACACTAGTCCTCTTACCAAGGATAGGGAGGTAGATGAAATTCACACATCTCGTGGATGTTGGGGGCGTTGCACTTTTTGCTGCGAACCATGTATGAGCAGAAGTCGCCAACGTTATCGTTCTCCGGAAAACGTAGTAGAAGAAATCGATCAGATATATAATGTGATACACAAAATGAAGCCTATGACTATCCTCATAGGAGACCCCAATTTTATGGGTGATGCCACGAGAGTTGACCGTTTTTGTGATTTACTAAGCGAATCAAATTTTGACATAGTGTTTCATACCATGGTTCGGGCAGATTCAATTGCCAGGCGCCCTGAAGTCGTTAGAAAAATGTGTGACAATAACATTATTCATTTTTGCATGGGAATCGAAAGCCCGAATTTAAAAGATCTAACTATAACGCACAAAGGAATAGATCCTAAAATACAAAAAAAGGCCATACAGGTAATTCGAGATTCCGGTGGTATCGCTGCAGGCACTTTCGTAATAGGTTTGCCAGATCAGAGCGAAGAAGAGATAAAGCAATTTCCAACATACGCTAGCAAAATAGGTCTGATGAGCGCGGCATTCGGTATCGCAACACCATTTCCCGGGACTGAGTTCTATGAGTCTTTGGAAAGAGAGGGTTCAATCTTTGAACGCGATTGGACCAAATACGATGAAAATAACTCTGTATTTAAAATATCGAAAATAAGCAAACAACGAATTGAGGAACTGAGAACTTACTGTATAGGAAAGTTTTGGACCCCAGACACTTTCTTTGACAGGCTTGCAGTCACTCAAAAAAGAGACGCTAGAAAAACGTCGCTGTCTAAGTTCATAATGGACAGAATCGTTCAGTTGGTATTCTTGGCTAAAGCAGGTTTTACTCAACAAGTATCTTCCAAAAATATGGCTACTCATTTTAAGGTCTTCATAGAATCAATGGCAGATCCCCGCGTTGAAGAACGCACAAGGAAAATAAGAATGGATCAAGGCATAGATATGACGAGGTTCCTTGCCATATTAGGTCCACAAACAATCCAATTAACTATAAGATACAAAAACAGACCGCTTACCAGTTACATCATGAAAACCACAAGAAACACCGTAGAATATATAAGAATCATACTTGAAAAACAAGACAAAGCAACAATAAATCTTGACCTCAATTTCGATTTCAATCAATTGAGGGGTAACAGCAATTATTCCTTCAAACTGATAAAAGATTCTGTTCAGAATTATATGTATCACATCTTTAAACCATCAACTGTCGATGATTGGCGCGAGAAGTTGAATATGATTAAGTTCACCCTCGCTATCTGCGTAGAAATCATTTCAACTATAAGGCCTAAAATCTTTCAAAGACTGCCGTTTTAAGGTAGTTCCATCTGCCAATCTCTATTGCTCACACAGTCAGTTTCTCAATGATGCGCGCGCGCAAAACGCTGAATCGTCATGAAAAAAAGCAATCAGTTTGAGGTTAATGGATTCGCTCGCTATACTTGGCGGGCCCGTGGGGATTTGAACCCCAGATCTCCGGCTTTCACCCATTTTATTAGACCGGAGGCTTACACATCACTGCTAGTGGTTCGGTGCCTTTATCCTGACTGGGCTACGGGCCCTCACTACAGAAGTCATATTTATGGAGATAAAGCTATTATGTTGTTTTAGGCTTCGATTAGTTCTTCGTTCAGCCACCACGCTTTCTTTTTTCCCCTTTTCTCTCCCGCAATGTATTGCACTAATGGTTTTCCAAGTTGTTTATTAGATAATTTCTGAACTTTTCGCAATCTGTTGAGGATGAGCCACCGGTTTGTTTTCAAATGTTCGGCTAGTTCTGGGGTTGTTGCACCTTTGTAGCGCAGCAGGTAGTCTATAATTTTATGGTCTGTTTCGTCGATGCAGAAGGTGTGGGGGTTGATTTTTCCTCGCTCATACGTAAGTATTTCAAGTTTCGCAAGATATTTTTTTATTTCGGAAAATTCCGCTTCTAGCTTACCAACTCGTTTTTCAAGACCCAAAATTTTGTCTGGTCTCGGAACTGTTTGAAGTTTTTCTATAATAGCTTCTCGAATGAAGGCACTTCTTTTGCCATCAGATACCCGTAGAACGAATTCTTTGTAGACTTCTTCAGGGATCTTTGCAGAGACTATTGTAGGTTTTCCCATAATTTTTCCTCATATCTAGTTAGAACACAAATAAAAAATATTAACTGCATAAAATGACAAAATTCTGGAAAAGTTTAAAAAGCCAAAAAGAAAAATTAACTAAATCTGGGAATGGATATAAGAACTTATGAAAACAACAATATCGATTATAAAATGTGATGTGGGTTCTTTAGTGGGACATCACGTTGTTCCTGAGCCACTATTTGAAATAGCGAAGACCAATCTTGAAAAAGCAAAGGAGAAAGGACTTATCAACGGCTCTTATGTGTTCAACGCCGGGGATGACCTTGAACTTCTAATGGTTCACGAAAAAGGTGAAAAAAACCGAGAAATCCACGCATTAGCTTGGGACATCTTTCAGAAAGCTGCAGATAAAGCTAAAGACTTAAAGCTGTACGGGGCAGGACAAGATTTGCTGAAAACAGCGTTCAGCGGCAACATTCGCGGTATGGGTCCGGGCGTGGCAGAGATGGAAATTGAAGAAAGAGGTTCGGATCCAATCATCGTATTTGCTGCTGACAAGGCCTCGGCAGGCTCATTCAATTTTCCCTTGTTTCGCATATTCGCTGATCCTATGAACACAGCTGGACTTGTAATTGACCCAAACATGTTTGGTGGTTTCAAGTTCGAAGTTTTAGATACAAGAGAAAACAAGAAAGTGGTTTTGAAATGCCCTGAGGAGATGTATGAATTGGTTGGTCTCGTTGGAACGAGCACACGTTATAGTGTTTCGCGTGTTTGGCTGGCTAGAGAAAATCTTTTGTGTGCAGTAACTAGCACTACGAGACTATCGCTTATTGCAGGGAAATATGTTGGAAAGGATGATCCAGTTGCCATCGTGAGGGCTCAGCACGGATTACCTGCTGTTGGCGAAATTCTAGTGCCATTTCTTCACACATATTTTGTTGAGGGATGGATGCGAGGAAGCCATTGGGGACCCCTCATGCCTGTGAGCTTAAAAAATAGTAAGTGCACAGTCTTTGATGGTCCACCGAGAATGGTTGCTATTGGCTTTCAAGTTTGTAATGGTGGAATTGCGAGTGATAATAATGGTGCACCAATGATAAGAGATATTTTTGATGATCCAGCGTTTGACATGGCGCGTCGAGAGGCTGTGGAGATGGCGGGAGTACTTCGCAGGATGGGTGAGTTTGAACCAGCACGTTTGAGTGCTGAAGCTATGGAGTACACAACGCTACCTCAGATAGTGGAGAAACTGAAAGATCGCTTCAAGCCAGCTTAGTTCTTTCTTCTAAAAAGCTCTTGCGGCGCTAAGTAGACTTTCAAAGGTTCATAAGCTCGTCGCAGCGAGTCTTAGCGGCTTTGTAGACTAGTCTTCGGAGCTCCTGTCCTGACACTTCTGTTTCTCTAATTACCCCTATTTTTTTTGCCAGTTCTTGGTCACCGATGCTTTCAAGCCATCGTTCAAAATCCTTTCGAGAAAGATGGAATTCTACCGAGTCTATGTCAACATTTTTTATTTTTTCGCAGAAATCTGGAAGGCTATTGGCCAACCGGCCTGAATATTGGTTGATTCCTGTGTAAAAGTAGAATGCCTTTTCAGGAGCTAATGGGCTTAAGAGGGAGGCTGCTACTTCTTTGCTGACTTTGGGTTCCAGAACTTCTCTGCCGAGATTGGTTATCTGGTAGTAACCTTTTTCTGGAGAAGAAACATATCCTGCCTTTTTTAGTCCAAGGATGTGCATCATGCAGGAGGAGAAATTGAGTTCAACTTTTCTAGCTATGTCTTTAGGCTTTCGAGGCCGACTTTCTTCCGCCATTACTTCTAAAATTGTTTTTTAATAGGGTTTAAACGCATTAATCTATTACTCTCCATCTTTTATTATCTATTGTCCGTTTTGCCTTTTCAGATTTTTGTTTTTTTAAGAGAAACACTTCGCATGCATTTATTTTTTTTATGTATCTTCTGAAAGCACACCAGATAAAGAAGTAAAAATATTAAAAACTTTAATGATACCAAATAGCAGTTCAACCAACCAAAGAGGAAGAAAGCAACATGCCACAAGAAACACTTGTGAAGCTTATTAAAGAGCAGATTAAGATGGAGAAGAACTTCGTAACAATCACCAATAGCAAATTAAGAATGTACATAATGTAGCAGCCAAGTTATTACTTTTGGAAACCCAGAAAGATTCTGAGAAGCATGCCATGATTCTAGAAGGCATATTAGACGTGATCAGCCAAAAAGATGCTAAACCCTTATGGGATACTCTGCAGGACAGTTATATCGACAAACTAGTTCTTAAAAAGAACCTGGAACGACACATCAAGACTGAGATAGCGATGCTTGGACTCATAAAGAGAGAGATAAAAGAAACGAAAGATGAAGGTGTACGATTGCTGCTGGAACATATTGCTAGTGACGAGGAAAAACATCACAAGATACTGCAAACAGTCGTAAAGCAGACCTACATAATTAACCCATAAACTCCCCCAACCTCTTTTTCATGCTTCGCATCTACTGATTTTTTAGGAAACGCAAATAAGCAATAATGCCATAAGCCATAGAAACAGCATCGAGACAAACGAGGACGATGAGAACTAATGAGATTGGCTGTGATGGTTTACGAATACCCACCTAAGATAGTTGGAGGTTTAGGTACGTATGCGGCAGAAATAACGAGGAAATTTGTACTTTTAGAGAATGACGTATCGGTATTCACCATGAATGATGATGAAGGAGCTCTTCCTACTAGAGAGTTATGGCGTGGAATTGAAATCCACCGCCCTCTTCACATAGATGTCTCAGATTCTCTGCCAGATGTGATTGCCGAGGACGTTAGAAGATGGGGGAGGGGGGGAGGAATACAATTCTTCTCAAAAATTCTTGTTTACAATTATCTTAGCGCTTCCAAGATAGTTAATGAGCTTGTCAAGAAAGAAGGTTTCAAATATGATATTTTGATTGCACATGATTGGCTCTCAGTGATTGCTGGTATTACAGCTAAGAGAGAGCTTGGACTGCCTTTAGTATTTCATGTTCACTCAACAGAGAAAGGGCGAACTCTAGGCAACGGGTCAGAAGTTGTCAGCAGCATTGAGCATCGAGGCGGACAAATGGCTGATTTGGTGGTTACTGTTTCAAATGCAATGAAAGAAGAGTTAGCTGAATTAGGCTTTCCGAAAGAGAAAATTAGAGTTTGCTATAACGGAGTTGACCCACAAAAATATTCTCCCGAGCAAGTGGATGAGGAGAAGAAAAAAGAGATACGTGAAAGTTATGGGATTAACGATGACAATCAAATGATACTTTTTATCGGAAGACTTGTCTGGATCAAAGGTGTTGACAAGCTTATCATGGCTATGCCCCATGTATTGCAGAAGGTCCCAAACGCGAAATTGGTAATTGTTGGTTTAGGAGACATGGAAGGGCATCTGAAAAATATGGTTAGAGGCCTTAAACTTGAAGACGCTGTAAAGTTTCGTTTTGAATTTGTTCCTGAAGAAGAACGAATTGCCCACTATGCAGCCTGCGATTTAGCTGTATTTCCCAGTCTTTACGAACCGTTTGGAATCGTTGCACTGGAAGCCATGAGCATGGAGAAACCAGTTGTTGTAGGAGCCAGCGGAGTTAGCGGCATGAGAGAAATTGTGTTGGCTGATGGTCCTGGCCAATGTGGCTTTCACATTAATCCTAATGACCCCATAGATATTGCTTGGGGAATCGTTAGCTCTTTTCAAAATAATGACAGAAAACTCGAGTTGGGCAAAAACGGCAGAAAACGTGTCTTGACAGAATTCACTTGGGACGCGATAGCTAAGAAAACTTTAGAGATTTATGATGAACTCATGAAGAAAGAAGAGAAAAAAGATTAAGCAACTTTTCTCCAAAGATCTAGACCACACGCAGGATGTTATCGTTTGCTGAATGACATTCGAAAAGACTACCTCCTCAACCGTTGGGTTGTTGTCGCCACCCACAGAAGACGTAGGCCGACAGATTTTGCCAAAAAAGAACCAACTGCTCAAAGTTTTGACAAGAGTTTATGTCCCTTCTGTCCTGGAAATGAGCGAAAAACACCGCCCGCTGTGCTTGTCTATTTGAAAGGAGAAAAGGGAGTGGTAAAAGAAAAGGATACAAATGGCTCACGCCACAAAAATTGGCTGATTCGCTGCGTACCGAACTTGTATTCCGCTTTTTCTCCTCCTAGGAAAGGAGAAAGCTTCGAATCGGGTAAAGCAGTGGGGCATCATGAGGTGCTTATTGAATCACCCAATCACTACGAGCATCCAGGCGCAGCAAAATTTTCTCAGCTAGTCCACGTGATTAATGGATACGTAGACCGTTTGAAGGTGCTTTCTTCCAAACCTTATGTGGAATACATTTCGATTTTCCGAAATCACGGTTTAACTGCTGGGGCTTCATTATCACATGCTCACAGCCAAATAATTGCGATGCCGACAACACCAACTATTCTAAGAGATGAGCTAAGGGCGAGCAAAGAGTTTTATGAAGCGCACGGAAAATGTGTTTTCTGCGACATAATTGAGAGAGAAAAGAGTGGCCCTCGGTTTATTTGGCAAAATGAAAGTTTTGTTGCTTTGGCACCTTGGGCAGGAATTCATCCCTTCGAGTTTTGGATAATACCAAAAAGACATCAGGCAACAATGTTGGATTTAAAGCGAGGAACTGTAGAAGACTTGGCTGAGGCTTTGAAAATTTGTCTGAGCGGACTAGATGCACTTCTAAATGACCCTCCCTACAATTATGGTTTTCACATAACACCATCAAACAAAGCGGCAGACAAGTTTTATCATTGGCACTTGGAGGTTTATCCGAAACTGTCTATCTGGGCTGGGTTTGAGAAGAGCACTGGGACATATATTAACGTGGTGCCACCAGAATACGCTGCACAAAATCTAAAACACACGATAGAAAAGCGACAGTTCAATGATTAAAGTCAACCCTGCTGTTTCCTTCTAGGAAGGAATTTGCCAGTTGCACCTTGATATTCCAAGTATGCCTCACCAAATCTTCTCGTCAACAATTCCTCTTCTACAATTGTCATGCGTACATAGCCTGGAATTGCGATAAACGGGATCACTGCAATCAAGTTGAGAAGAATAAAGAATAAACCGGCGAATAAGATGAAATAAGCAAGATATGAAGGATGACGCACGTAACGATAAGGCCCCCAAGTCACAAGCTTTTGATTTTCAGGCATTTCCCAAGTAGCGTATCTGCCTCTAGCCAAGACGCTCCAGAGGAATAGCGCATATCCGAAAGTAGTGATAAAAATGCCTACCAACTGCACCCATGAGCGAAGAGGGAATTGTAGTTGAAAGAAAAAACCACTCAAGATTCCGTAACGCCCTGTGAGAACTAGAATAATGTAGAGAGTTGATTCTAGAAAAAAGATCAAGGTTCCAAGAGCCGCCAAGATGAAAATCGATCCACTTGGCTGCCTCACTTCAGCTCTGTACCTGCCTCTTTTTTTGCTGGCGCTGAATCGTTTCAAATTACAAAGATTTACACATACAAAAATAGTGAGACAGAGTGCCAGAAAAACCGCTATTGCCCAGTCAGGGAGCATAAATTACAGCGCGCGCTATCTACTACCACATCTTTAGTCATCATACTCATCTTTCTTCTTCACCTCAGCCAACACATAATCAGTAACGCAATCTGCAATATTCACATTAGTAACAGACTGTAGCCCGTGCCACCCAGGCTGACTATTTAGCTCAATAATAAGCGGCCCGTTCTTGCCTTCCAAAATATCAACGCCCGCAACTTTGCAACCAACAACTCTAGCTGATTTGACTGCTAAACCCTCCAACTCCCTGCTAATCCGAATCGGTACTGGTCGAGCACCTTGACTTACGTTTGTCTTCCACGAATCTCCAACTCTCCGCATAGCAGCAACAACATGGTCGCCAACCACAAAAGCACGAATATCAGAATCTCCATGGGGAATAAATTCCTGGAGATAAAGAACTCCATGATGAAACCTTACAGAGTCAAAAATTCGCGTAGCGACATCCAAATCAAAAATTCGTGTGGAACCAACTCCTCGCGAACCGAAAAGAGGCTTCAAGACAATATCACCTCCTAATTCATGAAAACCCTTCAAAGCTTCCTCTAAATTTTCAGTTACCACAGTTCGCGGCACAGGCAACGCACATTCCTCTAATAGTGCCAACGCATAATACTTATCCACACACCGCTCAATCGCTCCAGCTGGATTAACAACCAAAACCCCACGCCGCTCAAGAGTATGCAATAAATCCATTCGAAAAATAATTTCCTCAAGCGAACCACGACCAATGGTACGGATAATTAAAGCCGCTAAATCCCTAGCCATATTAACATTGTTCACGCCTACAGCAGGCAGGTAACCAACTCTCGCTGCAAGACTGGAAAAGCTAAAAAATACGGGCGGCAAACCCCGTCTTTCAAGAGACGCCCCTAACTGCTTAGTTCCCCACCCCTCAACATTCTTTCCAAGAATACCCACTATCAAACAAACCAGACCTCGCTTAACACAACACGTAATAAAATAAAAAGCATACACATTATCCGAGATCGTCTAGAAACGGAACGTTTATATTCCGATTCTTATATAGTAATACTTGCTATATGTCTCATGAAAGACATATTGTAGATTTGAAGAACGAAAGAACTGTTCAACACACAAACAGCCGTGCAAGAAATGAAGTGTCCATATCTCTCAAGCGCTTCAAAAAAAGAGTGCGTGAAAATGTTAGTAGAGAATATGGATGGAGAGCTTTCTGACTTTGATCTGAAACATTTTTGTGACGGCAACCCGGTTTACTGTTACTACTTCAGGCTACCTGCTCTCCAAGCAGCGGAGGAACTTTCGAAAACTGAAGTAGCACTTGAAATGTTGCCTAGAGAAATCCCAATACCAACAACTTTGATGAAGGACGTTTCTTTGAAAACAGAAAAACATCCTTTACAAGAATAGCGGCTCTTAAATGATTAAGGGACGATTTCTCCCGCAACGTATTCTAAGCACCTTTCCCCGCGCATGTGCATAGGAATCGTGCCTGTTTCTTGTCCTCCATTTTGAGATTTAGTTTAAGCTTCAAATAAACTGAGGGCGTTCATGTAGTCATTGAATGTGTCAATAGTTATCCAGGAGCCGTGATATTCAAAGCCTTTCAAGGCGTTTTGCCTTGCCAGTTTTGGCAGCACCCGTTCTTCAAAGTTTCCTGTGCTAGGGAAGTGTTTTAGTACGATACTCTTTTTCATAGAGTAGTGTCCAGCATTTACATAGAAGTCAAGCTGCGGTTTTTCTTCAAATTCTTTGATGTATCTGTTTTTAATTTTGACTTTCCCATAGGGCAATGTGGGTTTCGCCAGTAATAAAACTATTGAGTTGTCTGATTCTGCAAGGAGTTCATTTGGATTGAAATCAAATGCAAGGTCATCGACATTACATACGTAAAATGTTTTACTTTGGATTAGCTGACACGCTTTTTTCAAGGCACCTCCTGTACCAAGGCTGGTGTTTTCAATTGACATTATTATGTTGGCGATTTTTGTTTGTTTGAATTTTTTTATAGATGTCAGTTTTCAGCATGATATATCCGAGAAGGTCTTTGCTTAGTGCAAGGACAATCTTTTTGAAACAATTCTTTGTGAGCCAGTTGACTTGTTTTTCAATGAGGGTTTGGTCACCGAGATTTAGTAGTGGTTTAGGTATTTGGGCTTCTGGTCTCAGCATCAAGTTTGTCCACCGCAGAGTATTATTGCTTCTTTTATCTTTGGCATCTAATCTATCTCGATTATTTCTTAGTTTAGTGTAATTATAAATTCTTAGTGCTGATGTTTAAAGAAATCGAGTTTTGATTTATGTTTGTTGGCCTAAGTAGACTCCCAAGAGGTTCTGAAAGTGGAGACTTGGGATGTGCACCTCTTCTAGACCTCTGTAGACTAAAGGTCATCTACATAAATCAGAACTCGCTAATTTGCGAGTCAATACCAAGCAACGCTTAAAAGCTGTATAAACAGCAATACTACACTCACAATAAGACAAGTCAAAAAGCTGTAACAATAAAACTAAGAGATGAGTTAAAATGCCATTCAAGAAAGGAGACTTCCTAATAATTGAATATGTAGCAAAGGTCAAGGAAACAGGAGAAGCATTTGACACTACTTTGGAAAATATAGCAAAAAAAGAACGAATATACAAGGAAGGAGAAATTTATGAGCCTAAACTTATTGTCATTGGTGAAGGATGGGTACTCAAAGCATTGGACGACAGCCTGCCATCTCTTCAACTAAACAAGCCAAAAACAATCGAAATCCCACCAGACAAGGCCTTTGGCCTCAGAGATCCAGAAAAGCTAAAGATGGTTCCATTAAGGAGACTTAGAGATAAAGGGATAACGCCACAGCTTGGAATGCGTATCGAATATGAAAAGAAATCAGCTACGATAAGAACAGTTGGAGCCGGTAGAGTGCAACTAGACTTCAATCCACCACTTGCAGGTAAAACTCTAGTCTACGAAGTTACGGCAAGGAAAAAACTTGGAACGAATAAGGAGAAAATGTACGCGCTAATTCACCGAAGGATACTTTTGGCCGATATCGCACGGTTCGGGTTGGACATTGAAAAAACTGAGGTAAGAATTCAGGTTCCAGAAGAGGCATTCTATCTAGAAGGCCTGCAGCTGGCAAAAAGAGGCGTTGTCACTGACATACAACGCTTTTTCCCCAAAATCACCAAAATAGATTTTGTTGAAACATTCAAAAGTCCTAAAGCAACAGAGACATTAAAAGAAACAACAAAGAAAAAGCGGACGAAAAGAGCAAAGAGACAAAGAACCAAATAAGATAGTTTCATTTCTTTTCATATTACTCCAGTGTTCTTTGCAAGCGCCTTAGCTGATTTTTTGGTCAACCTTTTTTGGTCCAAAATAGTATACCGCTCGGGCCTAATGGTTCTTGCCTTCACTAAAGATTCTATCAAATCCTCGGACTCAACTCCAAGTTCTTCAGCAGTTGTTGGAGCACCAACCTTTTCCAACTTCGATTTAATCCGACGCCAATTCAACTCGTGCAAACTAGCCATCATTATAGTGCCAACGCCAACCTGTTCTCCATGCATTGCAGGCTTAGAAGCAACTAGGTCTAAAACGTGGCTAAACAAATGTTCTGAACCGCTACTGGGTCTACTATTTCCTGCTATGCTCATAGCGACACCGCAGCTTATGAGCGCTTCCAAGAGAACTCTCAGTCCCTCCTCATTCCCTGGTCTAATGGACTCCGCGTTTTTTGCAACGAGCTTTGCGCTCATTAGCGCCAAGCTTGCAGCGTATTCACCATAATATTCATTTTTCACTTTGTGTGCGAGATGCCAGTCGCGAACGGCGGTGAATTTGGCGATGACGTCACTACATCCACTTGCTGTGTAGCGATGAGAAGCTTGAATAATGATATTTGTGTCCGCAATTATGGCCATAGGAGCCTGTGCCATAACGGAGTAGGGCTTTTCTGACCCCTTGATTGAAGCGAGAGGACTTGCAATACCGTCATGGGACGCACTGGTAGGTACGCTTATAAAAGGTGTACCTTGCTGTGCGGCACTAAGCTTCGCAACATCAATTTTTGTGCCGCCTCCAACTCCCAGAACCACTTGAGGCTTTGTTTCGTTTACCCTAGCTCTTACAGCAGCTACTTCTTCCACGGTAGAAGAGGACACGAACAAACGATTGACACCAATTCCGGAATCCTCAAGTAAGTTGATAACTGTATGTCCTGCAATTTTGAATGTCTGGACGCCTGTTACAACAAAAGCTGACTTTAGGAATCCGAGTTTTTTACAAATAGGCACCACCTGCTCTATAGTTCCGTTTCCGATTAGAACTTCTCTTGGGAGTTGCATTTGATGAAGCTTCATGGTCAAAGGAGATCACTCCACTTGCAAAGTACGTCATCTATACTAGTGTCCACGAAATCTTTTTAAATCAGTCGATACGTATACCGATAGCGATTAACTTCCTTTGGAAGATAACTGTAAAGAGCGCACTCGATTTTAAAGGAGACATGGAAATGCGTGAAATATCAAATCAACTAGTCCTTAAAGGCACCACTACTGTGGGTATTGTTTGTAGTGATGGCGTAATTCTGTCCTCAGATACTCGCGTAACACTGGGCACCTTTATAGCCCACAAAAAGGGAAAGAAAATATACAGAATTGATGAACACATTGCTATGACTATATCAGGAAGCGTTGCAGACGCTCAGCGTGTTGTTGATGTGCTTATGGCAAATGCACAGCTATATAAAATGAGCTTTAGAAGACCTATTCCCATAAAAGCAGCTTCTAGACTGGTCGCAAATCTCCTGTTTTCATCTCGCTATGTACCTTTGATTGCCCAAGTCCTCATCGGAGGAATCGACGACACAGGCGCTCACGTGTTCTCGCTGGATCCTTTAGGTAGCTTGACAGAGGAGAAATGCGTCGCTACAGGTTCCGGTTCTCCAGTAGCTTATGGTGTTCTTGAAGACAAATATGAGGAAGAGATGTCTATGAAGGACTTGTTGCCAATTGTTGTTCACGCTGTGAAGGCAGCTATGAAAAGAAACATAGCGACTGGCGACAGCTTTGATGTCGCAATAATCAATGAAGAAGGCTACCGCGAACTGGGTGAAGAAGAGAAAAAAAACATAGCGGAGACGGTGTCAGAGACGAGGAGAAAAGTGTGACAACAGCTGGGAAGAGCAAAGTAGAAATAAGTCAGATTGTCTTGCAGCATATACCTAAAGAAGCAGAAGTTACCAGAATAGAGTTTGAAGGGCCAGCATTAGCAGTTTATACGAAAAAGCCAGAAATTTTGTTTGAGCAAAGCTCCATCATTGCAGATATAGTTGGTTTGATTCGCAAAAGGATCGTCGTGAGACCAGACCCCTCAGTAAGGTTACCCGAAAAAGAAACAACAAAGATAATAAAAAAAGTGGTTCCAAAAGAAGCTGAAATTACAAGCATAAATTTTGACCCAAGCCTTGGCGAAGTTATAATCGATGCAAAGAAACCCGGTTTAGTCATAGGAAAGAACGGGGCAGTATTGCAAGAGATTGTAAAAGAAACAAGATGGCGACCCAGAATCTTAAGAAGCTCGCCCATTCCTTCAAAAATAATCTCTCATATGCGTCACTACCTTCATTCGGAAAGCAAAGAACGTGAAAGAGTGCTGCGCACCATTGGCGAAAGAATTTTTCGACCGTCAATTTGTGAAGTGGGCGACGTAAGAATTTCAGCTCTAGGTGGATTCCGAGAGGTCGGTCGTTCTGCAATTTTGCTGCAAACAAGAGAAAGCCATGTGCTTTTAGACTGCGGCATTAACCCGGGCTCATCAAACTCTCTCGATGCTTTCCCGCGGCTTGACATGCCCCAATTCGACATAGATGTACTTGACGCCGTAATCGTGAGCCATGCTCATCTTGACCACTGCGGTTTTCTTCCCTATCTATTTAAATACGGTTATGATGGGCCAGTTTACTGTTCTGCCCCAACATCGAATCTGATGACCCTGCTTCAACTGGATTATTTAGATGTTGCAAGCAAGCAAGGGGTAGTGGCGCCTTATGATCAAAAAGACGTCCGTGGATGTGTTCTACATACTTTACCGTTGCGTTATGGCGCCGTAACTGACATTTCGCCTGACATTCGTTTGACTCTGCATAATTCCGGTCACATTTTAGGCTCCTCAATAATTCATTTGCATATTGGAGAAGGCTTGCACAATCTTGTGTATACTGGTGACTATAAATATGCAAAAACCACTCTTCTGGAAGCGGCTGTCACAGAGTTTCCCAGAGTAGAGACAATAATAACTGAAAGCACGTATGGCGCTCCGCAGGATTTGATGCCTTCAAGAATTGATGCTGAAGAAAAGCTTTCGTCGACAATAAATGCGACATTAGAACGTGGCGGAAAGGTTATGATTCCAGTGCCTGCGGTTGGTAGAGCTCAGGAAATTTTGTTGATTATTGATGGTTACATGAAAAGAGGCTTAATGAAAGAGGCGCCAGTTTTCATTGAGGGAATGATTTCAGAAGCGACAGCGATTCACACTGCTTATCCAGAATATTTGGCAAGGGAAGTTCGAAACAGCATTCTACACGAGGGGATAAACCCATTCCAATCCGATTACTTCACTCTAGTGGAGCATCCAAGCGCTCGGGACGAGATAGTGGAAGGAGAACCAAGCATCATCATGGCAACTGCAGGAATGCTCGAGGGGGGACCAATTATCGATTATTTCAAGCGATTAGCTTCTGATAAACTTAACACAGTGATATTTGTTAGCTATCAGATACAAGGCACTTTAGGACGTCGAATCCAAAAAGGACTAACAGAGACTCCCATTATGAACAATGAGGGAAGAATGGAAGTAATTAAAGTCGAACTTCAGGTTGAATCTATTGAAGGCTTTTCAGGGCATTCAGATAGAAGACAAATTGTCAATTATATTCGTCGTGTTACACCAAGAGCTGAGAAAGTCATAGTTTGTCACGGTGAAAAGACGAAGTGCTTAAGCCTTTCAAACTTCCTTAAGAGAAGATTTAGGATTGATGCAATTGCACCTGAGACTTTGGAAACTGTTAGGCTGCGGTAGGAACTTGCTCTTCTGGTGCAACGGTTTTTTCTCGCCAGATTCGCACTCCGGAAGGAGTGATGACTATTCTTTCTTCTCCTAATCGGGCTATGTCGCCGCCTACTGTTTTAACGAATTCGCATAACTCGTTTATTGCTCTTTTAATGTCTTCGATACTCTTGTCGGCTAAGGGACTCACTTTTAATATAAGGATTTTGCCTGATTTGACTTCGCGTTTTACTGTGTTCAAGTCGGAAAGCTTTCGCAGGGGCATTGCCTTCAGGTAGATTTTGGAAGTCTGATTTTCTGAAGCTCTGCTTGCTTTAGAAATTTCTGATTTTTCGCCACTGCGACGAACGATTTTTCCAATTTTTCCCAAGCTTGGCAAAAGGGCACCCCACTACACTATTGTAGAGCTTTCCAACTTTTAACATTTCTTTTTAAATTACTTCTTTACGCGTAATCTATTGTTTTACTTTGGTTTTATAATACTTGTGTCTCTAAAATCAATGTTTTCTTAAGACTGGAATACAGTCGTTGTTTTGTGAGCGTCCCTCCTAGATTTTCCTAGGTTTTGCAAGTGTTAGAGAGCATAAAATTACATGATTGAATACAACTTCCTGGGCTCACCATTCTGAATGTGGAACATTTTATCGATTTCTCCCTAAACATCGCCAAGACAATTGTTGAAGCAGTAAACTTGGCACTCTCATACAAGAACCAAAAATCTAATGGTAATGTAAACAGCGCAGAAGCTTTTTCAACTGAGTCTTGACCGAAAAGCATTTTTCTGAACTGCTACAAGATAGATAAGGCGCTTTGGTTTGTCTTTCAGGTTTGAAATGGAACAAGCTGTAAAGAGAACTGGCTCAAATATTGTACTAGCTCTAGATTTGCCTCCAGATAAACCTGAAAAATTATTTATTAAAGCAAAGGGAATTTTGAAAGCAGTGCACTCATATATTTGCGCGGTGAAACTTAACCGGCACCTAATTTTACCATTGGGCTTGTTCGGTGACGTACAAGAATTGTTAAGGCAAGCAAGAGGTTACAGACTACCTGTTATCATGGACTGCAAAATAAATGACATTGGTAACACAAACCAAACGATAGCTGAATGCTATTTCAAAGCAGGCTTTGATGCTGTGACTGCAAACCCCTTTGTTGGATGGAAAGAAGGCTTGCAGCCTGTTTTTAGAACAGCGAAACAAATGAATCGAGGTGTGATATTGCTAATTTACATGAGCCACAAAGCAGCATGGGAAGGCTACGGACAAGCAATATCTATTGAAAAAGGTAGAGTTATTCCTCAGTACAGAATTTTTGCCCAGAAAGCGCTGAAATGGGATGCTGACGGTGTAGTTGTCGGTGCCACATACCCCGAAAAAATCAGCGAAACATATTCGATTCTTGGAGAAAAAGTACCTATCTACTCACCTGGCATAGGCGCGCAAGGCGGAAACATTAAGAATGCTCTTAGAAACGGAGCAAAGTATCTCATTGTCGGCAGAACGATAACACTTGCTGTAAATCCTTCACGAGTTGCTGAAGATTTGAAAAATACTGCTCAAAAGCCTAACGAAAATCATGTAGCGAGCACTTAATAACATGTAACCTATTAGGGCCTCTCTTCCCTTGTCCAAAGCTCCTTTTTCAATAAGTCTCTAACTGCTGAACGGATGGCTGAGCTTCGGCTGGGATACATGTTGGCTCTCACAAGTTCGTCTAATCCTTCTAAATAAGCTTCAGGCAATAAAACTGTTACTAACTTCACACAGACCACCTTTGCATGTTACGTACATGTTATGCGGCAATATAGAATTTTCCCTATGCATTTTCGATGTTCCGCTAAATTTCCGCTTTCCAAAACATATGAATCGCTCTCTCCTTCAGCGTGCACATTCTTCGGTCAGAAGCATGACATTTCCTTGTGTTATTACTCCTTTGTACAGTTAGATTGCTTCTTGCCTGATTTCATGCAATTCTCTAAGGATGCTGGGAAAAATTCTGTTAACGTCTTCAAGGTACAACGCAGAGTTCTTTATTTTTCTTTGAATCAAACCTGCAGCCAAGAAAGACCAGCCCAAGACGTCGTCAATTACTATAGGGAATGGAAAAGCGATAAGTGTCAACCCAATTTTTATCAAATTGCCTCGGTTACTTTCTTTGCAGAGTCGTTTAATGAACTCCAGAATATCCCCATTTCCTTGAACAGCGATATTTATTATGGCCATGTTCTCTTTCCAATCTTCACCCAATTCCCTCAATGTATCAGTTGTTTTTTTTAGTCCCTCTATCTCTTTCAAAAACTCTGTCTCCTTAGACGTTTCTCTTAAAAGACTAGAGGCTTTAAGAACAAAAATTTTAGCATCAAAAATCGATGACTCCCGACTTTCTTTATGCTTTTTGAAAACGAATATCACCCAAAATCTTAGCAAAAAGACGCGCTCTTGCTATTAGTTTTTGAGAGAAATATGGCAAAAATGGAAGCCTGCTGGAGATGTTGGCACTAGGTTAGTCTTTTATAGTTTTCGAGTTGTTTATTCTATTCTGAGAGTGTTCCAGTTGTCCAAATACGCGTGTATTCTTCTTACAAAGGAAAAGTGGTGGAATAGACGCATTGTTCAAAGTCGTGCAGGCAAAAGTGTTCAGGCTTTTGTCCGCAAAAACGCTGTAGGCCCAATAGACACAACATTATTGCTTTTCTATGTTGTCCACCCAATACGAGAGGTTAGAGGAATCGGTGACTTCGAAGAACGTGTCGTTGGGGAGATCGAAGCGTTGTGGAAAGACTACAACGAAGAGACTGTTTTCAAATCGCATGATGAATACTTGGATTTCATTCAGGGGCGAACCAAGACAACCTTCATCAGGTTTAAAAATCTGCGTGAGCTGTATCCTCCTATTCATCTCAAAAAACTGCTCCAAGTTATTGGACTCTCTAGATTACCCCGAAGTGGCAAATATTTAAGCAAAGAGACCATAAATAAGCTGATGTGAGGTTGCTCTTTATTGCAGATTTTTAATCCACAAGAATTCGTAAAAAGACAGGTGGAAGAGATACAGAAGCTTGTTGGAAATGAACGCGCGCTAATCGCTGTTTCAGGTGGTGTTGATAGTACAACAAGCGCCGTCTTAACCTACAAAGCAATTGGCAATAACATTCTATGTGTGATGCTGGATGACGCCTTTATGCGAGAAGGCGAGACAGAACGTATCGCCCAGCTAGTATCACAACCATCAATAAATCTGCCGATAAGAATATTGAATGTTCAGGAAAGATTCTTGAAGGCACTTGAAGGTCTACAAGACGCTGAAGAAAAACGCAAGATGTTCCGTGAGACATTTTACAAGATATTAGGCGAAACTGCTAAAGAAGAAAGATGCAATGTGCTTGTTCAAGGAACTATAAAAGCTGATGTAATTGAAACAACGGGTGGCGTGAAAACCCAGCACAATGTACTTGAGCAAATGGGAATAAACACGGTTGAACGTTATGGTTTCAAAGTGGTTGAACCTCTCGCGTCTCTCTACAAAGAGCAAGTTCGCGTAGTGGCACGCCACTTAGGAGTTCCCTCAGAAATTGCTGAAAGGCAGCCTTTTCCAGGTCCAGGCCTGTCTGTACGAGTTGTAGGTGAGATTAAAAGAGATAAGCTAGATTCAGCGAAAAAAGCAACGGCTATTGTTGAAGAAAAATTCGCGAAGCACAAGCCTAGCCAATATTTTGCTGCAATCATTGATAACAAAACGGTTTCCTATCCTAGGAGCATGCACATTAAAGAGATTGCTGCCCGTTTTCTTAATGTTCCTTCAAGGCATTTGTCAATCAAGATTTTCGAGGCGAAAGCTACTGGCATAAGAGGTGGCAAGAGGATGTATGGTGGAATTACCGCGTTGAAAGCCCAAACTGCGAATGGCAGCCTTCATAGTCCGTCTATAGCCCACCTTGTTGCCCTCCAAGCTAAGGTAACTATGGAGCATCAATTCTTCACGCGAGTACTATATACAATTAAAGAAACGTCTCAGAAACGACCTTATGTTGTCATTTTGAGGGCGATTCAAACGCACGACTTTCTCACAGCAGAAGTAGCTGAAATTTCTTGGGCAACGCTGAACGAGACAGCAGACGAAATACTAAAGGCTTGTTCGAACATTTCTGCGGTTTATTATGATGTGACACCCAAGCCTCCTGCAACAGTCGAAATGGAGTAATGCAGAAACGCATAAAGCCTAATGCTGCACGATATTAAGAAATGAGGTTTCAAAGTGGTTCTTGTTAGAGTTCAACGCATTGAATCAATCCGCGACCCGGAAGGTACTCTAGGAAAGCGTATAGAGCTTGTAGAGGAACGTAAGATACCGCGGTTCGCTATTCAACCAGCCACGGAAGAAGCAAGGATGGTGCAAAGCGTAGTTCAAGCATTACAGCAACAGCTTCCTGTACAAACTATGCGAACAGGATTTAACCTGCCAAAAATCATCCTGTTCTTAACAGAGCAAGAATATGACCAGTTAAACATCAAATTCGATGTTAATCAAACCTATGAAGTCGAGCTTTCAAATCAAAGCATAAAGTTCAACAAGGTACTCTAGGCAGAGATACATATTCCCTTTCTTATTGTCCGCAGACTTGAATGGCGTGGATGAAAAGAAAGCACAAACATCATGTTTTTAATGGCACGATAGACATCTTCTTCCTTCCAGCTTTTGCCCCAGTCACAATACACAGGAATTTCATCACCCGCATCGCTTTTGTAATAGACATAAATGGAGAGCAGTCTGCTCCTTGGGGAAAGTTCTGTTTCAAGTTTCAGAGAGCTTGCAACCTTTGCAACTGCAGAACCAACAACCCTTAAGCGTTCACGGCTTGGTATACTAGAAGCGTAGATCATGAATTTTCCATTGTTTTCCAGCATTTTTTTCACGTAGGAAGACTTTCTGTCAAAGTTCTTTTAAGGAACGCGGAGCAACGTCACCAGACAAAGTGGAGAGAGGATAGTGAAACTATTAGGACGCAGAATGCGAATTTTGGCAGAGTGTATATGCGCTTAGCCAAGAAGAATTATTTTATGATATGGAGAAGAGATAAAAACAATAAGGTATAGGGGTAGCCTATTAGAATCAGACCACTGATTACTCTAATTTCGGATCGATATCTGTACGTGCTTCTAGCCAGCTTCGAAATTGAGCCAGCAAAAACTCCAATGCCAATGAAGGGAACAATTGCCGCTATGCAAAACACAAAGAGAGTGAATAAGAAAGTTTCAGGAAGCAGTAAAGGCATTATGGAGATGAAAATAGGTGCAATACATGGGTCAAGAAAATAAAAGATGAATCCAAGAAGAAAGAGCCCAGAAGCAGAAATGACGCCAATTGAATGGCTAGAGCAAAGAGAACTATCCTTTTTTCCCAATTTGACCGGCAATAGCTCCTGCGGGAAGCCTAAGAAATATGGAAAAGAAAGAGGGCAATGCCATCAGAAGACCCAAATCAAAAAAGGAGAAGCCAAGATCATCAACATGCAAAGGAAAAACAGGTGTAAAAGCTAGCTAACCCGTCCATAGAAAGAAGCTGGTTCCAAATATTGCATATAATTCTCGCAGTTCCTCTGCATCCGTCAATTATATCTTATTGTCCAGAATCGGAGAATCGCTTAGATATAAGTTATCAAAAGAGTAATCATTGGGGATACTCTGTAATTCCTTCATATTAAGAGAATGGAGGATTTCAGATGAAAGTTAGAGCACGCGTGTTCGTCAATGGACGAGTTCAAGGGGTTTTCTTCCGATCAGAAGCACATCGAAAAGCCCGTAGATACAACGTGACAGGCTGGGTTAGAAACCTTCCAGATGGAAGAGTTGAGGTGGTTTTGGAAGGGGAAAAAGAAAGCGTTGAGAAACTAATAGAGTTTTGTAGAAGGGGACCGCCCGGCGCAAGAGTAACTAGAACCGAAGTAATTTTGGAGACTTATACTGGAGAGTTTGGGGACTTCCGAATAGTATGGTAGCAGAACGAGTTCCGTTTATTTTGGGACTCTAAAGTGAGAGCCTTTCCCCGCGCTGATATACTCCCCGCCTGCTTCTCGGATTGTAGACGCAATTTTTGCGAAGTTTTCTGAGCCAAGAAATTGGCGAGGCGTTACTTTTATGAAGTCTCCCTTGTCTTCGAAGATAAGCATTGCTTCTAGCTCCTTTGTAAACATCATTCGAATATCTTCTATTCCTTTTTCTACAGGTTTAGGGGTTGGTACTGGAGGCGCTGCGGAAGGCACTGCAGGAGGCGCTATGGTTGGAGCCACGCGCGGGCTTATGGTCTTTAGTGATTTTGCAATGTCTTGTAAGTCTTCAGAAAGTCTCGTCAAAACATCGAGGACTTCACTTAGTCTTTGCAGTATTTCTTCAGTGTTTGGCTTTGCTTCACTCATTCTGACTTGCTCCTTCAAGTCTTAACTATCCGTCTTAGTCCCTCATTTATTTTGTCCTTTCCCTAGCAACACAATGTAAAATAGTCTCTTCTTGTAATCTTGAAAAGGATTGTTTGAGGGTATAAGTTGCTGGAAGTTGATGGAAGCCAAAAAAGCGGCAGCGGCACAATTCTCCGTTTATCGGTGGCAATGGCTGCAATCCTGAATGAGCCTCTTCACATATTTAATATACGTCAGAAACGCCCCCAACCCGGCTTGAAGCCTCAACATTTGGAAGCTGTGCTAACCGCTGCAAGACTTTGCAGCGCAACCGTGAAAGGAGCTAAGCTTGGCTCCAAGGAGTTATGGTTTTATCCAACCGAAATTGCAAGTGGTAAAGTGGAAGCAGAAATAGGCACTGCTGGAAGCATCCCAATGCTGCTGATAACCGTTCTTCCCATATGCGCCTTCGCAAAAAACTCCGTCTACATTCACATTTCGAAGGGCGGCACGGACGTTTCTCACTCTCCCACAATAAACTATCTGCGCCATGTTTTTCTCCCAACTCTCAAGAAGATAGGGTTAAGGTCTTCTCTTACAGTTCACAAATATGGCTATTACCCGAAGGGTATGGGCGAAGTTTCCATTAAGGTTATGCCTAGCCCGAAACTTGCTTCTTTCAGTTTTGGAGAATTTGGGCTGCTGGAATCGTTGAAAGGCGTTTCAGTTTGCACTTTTTTAGCTGACCGAAGGGTTGCTGAACGTCAGGCAAATGCTGCCAACAACCTTTTAAAAACACGTGGATACAAGGCTGAAATTCAAGTTGTAAACGATTTTTCGAATCCCCTGCAGAAAGGCAGCTCTCTATCCTTATGGGCACAAACTAGCACAGGTATTCTTCTAGGCGGAGACGCTATTGGTGAACTGAGAAAGCCCAGCGAAGCAGTGGGTAGAGAAGCTGCAGAAAACTTGCTGCAGGAAATAGAGGCTAAAGCCACCATGGACGTGCATCTTGCAGACATGCTAGTGCCGTACATGGCGTTGGCAAATGGCGAATCGGTTTTCCTTACACGCTCAATGACCGACCATCTGGAAACCAACATATGGTTTGCTCAAGAAATTTTAGATGTAAAATTCGAAGTAAGCAAAGCTGGAAATCTGTACAAAGTGGAGAAAAGAGCATCTTGACATTTAAAGTTGGAAAGATTCTGTTCCCATTTTTTCCCAAAAAAAGGTTTATAAGAGAGATTGTGTTGCTGAGATTCTTCAGGTGGAAACATGAGCTCTCTTCTAAAGCTACGAGCTTCCATGATTGGAACCTTAGCAATTATCATAGGACTTTCCACACTGTTCTTCACAGCTATATTGCATCTAACTGTAGGATTTAACATCATATGGCTAATCATTTTCATAATTGGCTTCAATATACTGCAATGGCTAATTGCACCGTACTTAATTGACGCTATTTACCGAGTACGACCAATTTCACAATCAGAAAACCCCGAAATATGTGCTAAAGTAGAGCAGTTAAGCCAAAGAAGCGGTATCAAAACGCCTCGACTGATGCTGGCACGCATTCCAATTCCAAACGCTTTCGCCTACGGCTCTCCTATTACAGGCACCAGAGTAGCCGTTACAGAAGGGCTAATGAAGACTTTGGAGAGCGAAGAAGTTGAAGCAGTTATTGGCCACGAACTAGGCCACTTGAAACACCGAGACGTGCAAGTGATGATGTTTGTCTCTATCCTACCTGCAATCTTCTACTTCATAGGCTACTCTTTCATATTCTCCTCAATGTTTGGGGGAAGAAGCAGAAACAACAGCGCAGGGGCAGCAGCAATCATCGGAATAATCAGCATCTTCCTATACTTGATACTCACCTTATTCACATTATACCTAAGCCGCTTACGGGAATACTACGCTGACCGCCACACCGCATCTATCGTAGAAGACGGACCGAGAAAACTTTCTGAAGGCTTGGCAAAAATAGTTCACGAAAGCGGACGAATTAAGAAGAGAATGCCAAAATCAGGACATCTAAACTCTTTCAAAGCCCTCTTCATATCTGACCCTGACAGGGCTGTGTCAGACGCGAAGGCAATGGCACAATTCAGAGCAGGCGATAGAAGATTAGTTGAGGAAGTGTTGCAGAGAAAAGTAACGGGCGTAGACAGGTTTCTGGAGTTGTTCTCCAGCCATCCAAACATAGTGAAAAGATTGAAAGCTCTTCAGAGACTCTCATAAGATAGAGGTTCTATCTTTTCAACTTCGAGAACTCTTCATTTCGAATTAACGACTTGACGACCTCTATGTCTTTGTAAAGCACTCTGTCTTCCTCGAGGGCGGGGATCCTTCTCCTTATTAGATTGTACGCTGTCTTTGTGCCTTTTCCAAGTTTGTTTGCTCCTCTGAATTCAACACCTTGAGCAGCCGACAGAAGTTCGATGGCAACGATATATTCAGTGTTCCTGAGAATTTCCACCGCTTTTCTAGCTGCAAATGGACCCATACTCACGAAGTCTTCAAAATTAGCAGATGTTGGAATTGAATCGACACTGGCCGGATGAGCTAAGGATTTGTTTTCTGAGGCCAAGGCTGCGGCGGTGTACTGTAACGTCATGAAGCCGCTTTGTAGCCCTCTCTTTGCTTTGTTGGAGATTAGGAAAGCAGGGAGCCCTCTGCTCAACTTTTCATCTATCAGCCTTGCTGTTCTCCTTTCAGAAATGTTGCCCATTGTGGTTAGCGCGATGGCGAGATAATCCATGGCAGCAGAGATGGGTTGCCCATGAAAGTTACCGCCAGACAGGCATACTTCATCTTTGGCGAAGATGAGGGGGTTGTCGGTTGCAGAATTAATCTCCACCCCTATTACGCTTTTAACGTAGCTTATTGTGTCACGAACTGAGCCTGAAACTTGAGGAATGCATCTTAAGGAGTACGGGTCTTGTGGGTACTTGTTTTCTTTCACCGCTTCACTGCTAGGCTTTACTAATTTGCTGCCCGATAGAAGCTCACAGATGTTTCTGGCGCTTTCAATCTGTCCTTTATGAGGTCTTGTGCCATGAATTTTTTCATCGAAAGCGTCCACTATTCCACATAGGGCTTCAAGACTCATCGCTGCTGCGACTTCGGATGTTTGCACCAAGTTCTCGGCATCATGGATGGCAAGAGCTGCTATGGCTGTCATCATCTGAGTGCCGTTATTCAGGCCAACACCTTCTTTCATATCAAGCGTTATCGGCGAAATATCAGCTTTCTTCATGGCTTCTTTTCCACTTATAACCACGCCTTGATATTCTGCTTCGCCTTCTCCAATCATCACTAGAACCATGTGAGAAAGTGGAGCCAAGTCGCCGCTGGCTCCTACTGAACCTTTCTCTGGAATAATCGGATGAACGCCTTTGTTAATCATTTGTACTAATGTCTTCAAAGTTTCCAAGCGCACTCCAGAATGTCCCTTGGCCACCGTGTTTGCGCGCAGAAGCATCAACGCCCGTGTCACATCTCTGCTCAGCGGTTTTCCGACAGCTGATGAATGGCTTCGAATGATGTTGACTTGAAGCTGCCTTATGTCTTTAGGGTGGATAGCAATATTTCCCAGAGCGCCAAAACCCGTCGTCACTCCATAAATTATTTTTTGGTTCTTTACAAGGCGTTCTAAGGTTTCTCGCGCTTGTTTGACCTTTTTTTTGGTTTTTTCAGGAATTGTAACCTGCGCATTGTAACGGGCAACAGTACTAATGTCTTGTACAGTTAGGGTTTCTCCGTCAATAGCTACGTTCTTCATAATCTTTCATCCATTTTAATGCAGCATGGGTGTTTTGATATTGTTTTCTCTCGCAATTGCTTTAGCTTTCTTGTAGCCGGCATCTGCATGTCTTACAATACCTATCCCTGGGTCGGTTGTCAGAACCGTTGTTAAACGTTTTTCTATCTCTTTTGTACCGTCAGCTACGAGGCACATGCCTGCATGGATACTATAGCCTATGCCCACGCCACCACCGTGATGGACAGAAACCCAAGTTGCCCCCCCGACCGCGTTGAGTAAAGCGTTCAGTATTGGCCAGTCTGCAATAGCATCGCTGCCGTCCATCATGCCTTCCGTTTCGCGATTCGGGGAAGCGACGCTTCCACAGTCTAAATGGTCGCGCCCTATCCATATAGGACCAGAGAGTTCGCCTTTGTGAACCATGTCGTTTATGATTTTTCCGAATTTTGCTCTTTCTCCATAGCCCAGCCAGCAGACACGGGCGGGTAAGCCTTGAAACTTCACTTTTTCCTTAGCTTTTTGTATCCAGCGGCATAGTTCCTTATTTTGGGCGAATTCTTCGAGGATTATGTCATCTAGTTTGTAGATGTCCTCGCGGGTGCCTACAAGCGATGTCCAGCGGAAGGGCCCTTTTCCTTCGCAGAACATTGGTCTGATATAGCGTTGTACGAAGCCGGGATATGCGAAGGCGTCTTTGTAGCCTGCGTCGTAGGCATGTTGACGTAGGTTGTTGCCGTAGTCGAAGGTTACTGCGCCTTTCCGCATCATCCTAACCATGGCTTTAACTTGAACCTTCATACTTGCCTTTGCTTTCTTAATGTATTCAGTTGGTTTTTCCTCTCTTAGTTTATCAGCTTCTTGCTTAGTAAGCTCCATGGGGTAGTATCCGTTAAGGGGGTCGTGAGCAGAAGTTTGGTCAGTTAAAACGTCTGGTATTATCCCTCTCTTCACGAGTTCTGGATGCACTTCTGCAGCGTTGCCGAGGAGCCCGATGCTTTTGGGTGTTTCTCCTCTTTTGGCGTCCATCGCCATTCCTATAGCGTCGTCAAGGTTGTCAGTCCATGTTTCCAGATACTTGTGTTTGAGTCGTCTTTCTATGGCTCTTTTGTCGATTTCCACAACTAATGCTACTCCGTCATTCATAGTCACTGCTAGAGGTTGTGCGCCGCCCATCTCGCCTAAGCCAGCTGTTAAGACGAGTTTCCCTCGCAAACTTCCGTTGAAATGTTCCTTTGCGATTGCTGCCAATGTTTCGTAGGTGCCTTGTAAAATTCCTTGGGTGCCGATGTAAGCCCAAGATCCCGCTGTCATCTGGCCAAACATGATCAAGCCTTTCTGTTCCAACTCGTAGAAGTAGTCCCAAGTTGCCCATTTCGGAACCAACATAGAATTTACTATAAGAGTTCTTGGTGCCCACTCGTGAGTCCTGAAGACCGCTACTGGTTTGCCGCTTTGGATTAGCATGGTTTCGTCTGGCTCAAGTTTCTCCAGAGTTTCGACAATTTTGTTGAAGCATTCCCAGTTGCGGGCGGCCTTCCCTGTGCCTCCGTAAACGATAAGATGTTCAGAGTCCTTCGCTACTTCAGGGTCGAGAACGTGGTGGAGCATGCGGTAAATGCCTTCGATTTGCCAGTTCTTACAATGCAGCTCTGGACCTGTTAAACATTTAACAAGCTTCTCAGTCTTAACCAAGCTAGTTCACTGTAAACCAGAATGGTACAAACATGTTTTAATTCTTTGCCACATCCATCGGATTTATTGAAAGACAACTACCTATGAGTTAAAGAAGTAGAAGAAAAAGTTCTGTGATTCTTTAGGGTCAACCGGAAATTTTTATTTGGTTCTTCTCCCCTTTTCTGCTACTAACTTCCCGTTTTTAAACACTTTTTCAGCTAGATTAATACCGTAGTGGTACGGGAAATATTTGCGGTTGGGAGCGTCAAAAATGACGATATCTGCCCTTTTTCCTTCTTCCAAACTTCCTATTTCATGGGCGCGCTCTATAGAGTGAGCCGCATTAATTGTTGAAGCTACAAGGGCTTCTTCCGTGGTCATTTTCATCTGGAGTATTGCAATAGTCATCATCATTTGCATGGATTCGCACATGTTTGCTGCGCTCAAATCTGTTGCCAAAGCAACAGGCAATCCGCTGTTGATGATTTCTCTAGCTTTTGCATAGGTACCCAAATAGCAGAAGGGAGTTGTCGGCA
>JAOZHR010000016.1 GCA_026014805.1 Candidatus Bathyarchaeota archaeon
ACGATTATGTGCCGAAAGAGCAGCACGATGTAATGAGGGAGTCTCTGAGAAAAGTTTTCAAAACGGGAAAACCAGATAGCTTCGAGGTTTCCTCAAACATCCCAAAAATTGGCACCATATGGTTCAGTGCAAAAGTGGTTCCCATCAGACATGATAAAGAGAGTCCCAGTGTTGTAATAATTACTACAGACATCACCGAACGCAAGAAGGCGGAGAGAGCGATTCTAGAGAGCCAAGAGAGGTTTGAACGGTTGTTTACAGGTAATCCTGAAGCCGCCGTATGTGTGGATTCAGCCTTTCACATTTTGGATGCTAATCCACGCTTCGAAGCGCTTTTCGGCTACTCTATGGATGAAATTAAAGGAAAGTACATCAATGACATACTGGTGCCAGAGGACAAGATGGAAGAAGCTGAGATGTTGAACAGAAAAGCCAAGAAAGGATATGTGTATTTTGATTCTGTTAGGAAGAGGAAAGACGGGTCTTTGGTTCAGGTGTCCATAGCTGCCGCCCCAGTCGTAGTTGAAGGTCAACGCTTAGAGCATGTAGCAGTGTACAAAGACATCTCTCAACTTAAACGCGCTGAGAAGGCATTACAGGAATCGCTGGAAAAACTGGGTGTCGTTGGCAAGTTGACTAGGCATGATGCGCGAAATAAGCTTTCCGTGGTTACAATGAACGTCTTCTTAGCTAAGCAGAAGCTGGCTGAAAGCCATGAAGCCTTGAAACACTTGGACGAAATTGGATTAGCTGTTAAACAGGTGGAAGGAATCTTCAATTTCGCAAGTATTTACGAGAAGTTGGGTGCCGAAGAATTAGTTTATATTGACGTAGGGAAAACTGTTGATGAGGCAGTTTCGCTGTTTTCAGACCTGAGCGGCGTAGAAGTAACGAATGATTGTCGTGGATTGATGGTTCTGGCGGATTCGTTGTTGAGGCAGTTATTCTACAATCTAGTTGATAACTCGTTGAAACATGGTGAGAGGGTTAGCAGGATTAGAATGTACTACGAAGAGGGAAAAGATGATCTGAAGTTGATTTATGAGGATGACGGCGTAGGCATATCTAAGGCTGAGAAAGAGAAGATTTTCAAGGAAGACCTCGGAAAAGGCACAGGGCATGGACTTTACTTGATGAGGAAAATGTGTGAAGTGTATGATTGGGGCATCAGAGAAACGGGCAAACAAGGCAAAGGAGCCCAAATCACCATAACTATGCCTAGAGTTGGTGAAAGCGGTAAAGCAAACTATAACATTCATTAGCCATACAGTCTTCCACACAACAAGTTAATTTCACATATTGAACTAGTTTGTAGGTTTTTCCAGAGCTGCTTCCTCACTGATTGTTGAAAGTTCTAGGCGTCAAATAATAACTTTTGGTCTTCTAAAAAGGTGCTGCGACGTACATCCTAGATGTGTGCATGGAGAAATATGTCCTATTTGAATTGACAAAGCAAAAAAGAGGAATTGACGAAATGGAGCTACGCTACCAAATGTTTGACTGTTCTTCTTAGGGCTTGGAGGCTGTTGTGTTTTGGTTTCCATCCTTTTGATTTTATCTTGGTTATGTCTAGTAGCATTTTTTTGACATCGCCTTTCCAGCCTCTTCCGCCGTCCACGCCGCCAGTGTAGATGAGTTTTACGTTGTTTAGGCCCATTTCTTCCGTTATTATTTCGGCTATTTGGGTTACGGAGGTTTGATCCTCGGAGCCTACGTTGCAGATTTCAACTCGGTTCCTGGCTGTTTTGTAGGCGGTTTCTATGGCTTTTATGCAGTCATCTATGTAGAGGTAGGATTTTGTTTGGGTTCCGTCGCCTAGGATTTCGAGTTGTCTCGGGTTTCTGCGAAGCTTCAAGATGAAATCGTGGACGACGCCGTGTTGGCTTCTTGGTCCAATGGTGTTGGCTAGGCGCAGGATTACGGCTTTTTTGTCGTAGGTGCGGGCGTAGGCGGAGATGAGGGCTTCGCTGGCTAGTTTGGAAGCGCCATAAAGTGAAATTGGCTTTAGCGGACCGTAACTTTCGGGGGTAGGTATGGTTTTGGGCTCGCCGTAAACCGTGGATGTGCTGGCGAAGATTACTGTGTGGATTTTCATGTTGTCTTTGAGCTGCTGAAGCAAGATGTGTGTTGCGTAGATGTTCTGTCTGAAGCATGTCTGGGGGTCACTTAGTTCCAAGCGAACTTCTGGGTTGGCAGCGAAGTGATAGACGATTTCAATGTTTTCTAGGGCTTTTCTAACGTGAGCGGGGTTTGTACAGTCGCCTTCAAGCAGCTTCACTTTTTTGGGTGTTCGCTTTAGAAGGTGTCTGACGTTCTCTTTTGAGCCGGCGGAAAGATTGTCTAAGATTGTTACTTCCCAGTTGTGCTGGGCTAGTGAGTCGCAAAGGTGGCTTCCAATGAAGCCTGCGCCGCCTGTAACAAGCGTATGCATTTTTATTCCTTGAAGGGTTGTTTTGCCTTAGGGATGTTATTTATCTTTTGCATTTTGGCGTGGTAGTGAGGTGGTGATGTTGATGGGTGTTGACGCATTGCTTACCTTCTGCCGTTGATTGCGGGCGTTTACTCATTTCAGGTTCATAAACGTCGTTGCATTGAGTAAGGCAAGGTGTATGGTCGTAGCTTGCTATTCTACCCAGTAGCCGTCGCCTTCACGGTAGATTATGCAAGAATTGTTGCAGTGGGGGCAGTTGAAGCTTAATGCTTTTGTGAGAAAGCTTTTCTTTTCTAAGAGGCTTGCTTTCGTTTTTTCTAATGCTTCAATTTTCTTTCGAAGGCTCTTAATAATTCGCGGTGATGGTTTTCCCGGGTTTTTCTCTATTTCTTCTCTCGTCGCTGTCTCTTCTTCAAAGCGTTTCGCTCGCTCGTTAATCTCTTTGGGCTCTAGGATGCCCTTACGTATTTTGATCGCTGTTTCTTTGAGAGCTTCGGCAGCTTTTTCGAATTCTTCTGGAGTTTCTAGTTTGGGAATTTTGGGTGCGATTACAGGCAGGATCTTTTCGGCGGCTTCAACGCGTTTTTCGTCAACTCTTGCTTTGAATTTTTTTTCGCGTTTTTCAACGATTTTTCGGGTTTCTGATGTAGTGAGTTTCTTCTTGAGAATTTCGTTTGCGGTGAAGACTGCTTCTTTGATGTTTCTCTCTATCACTTTTTTGAGTGCCATTATGTGTGATATGCGGATCTGTTTTGTCCACACGGCTTTCTGAATGTTTTCAGGAAACTTGAATATGTTGAGATGTGCTAAAACCCAGCGGGAATCCACGTTCAGCTGTTTGCTTATGTCCTGCAGTGTCATGTCTTCGGCTCTGAGCTTTTTGAAGAACAGTGCCTCCTCCTCAACCGTGTAGTTTTGTCTAACCTTGTTCATCTTGAAGACTGACAGCATTGCCTTCGCGTCGTCTGCATCGACCACTTGGACGGGTACGGTTTTCCATCCAAGCTCCTTAATTGCCCTATATCTTCTTTCGCCGTCAATCAGTTCGTAGAACTCGCCTCTGGGGCGAACTATTAGATCGCAGAGAAGCCCGTCTTTCTTGATTTCTTGCTTTAGAGTCTCCAGATCGAAGATTAGCCTAGGCTGGTATGGGCTTGGCTGGAGCAGGTTTACTTCTACTTCCATTTTTTATCTTCTCAATTCTTTTTGTACGGGCACGGGTTCGGTGGTGGTCATTTCGCTTCTTTTGTGGCAAGTCTACTGGAGTGGCGCGGCTTGGTTTGTAAAGAGAGCTTAGTGTTAGCTGGCATTCTGAAGAGGAAAAGGATGCATCCAATGTTTCTCTTTTTGTTGGATACATGCATGTGTTGCCAAGGTCCAGTGATCCAACGGTGTAACTTAGGGTCTTGTTTGAAGGGTCTTCTTCTGGTATACTTGTGAACGTGTATATTCCTGTAGCAATTTTCTCTTCCTCGCCTTCGATGATTTCGATTTTTGTCGTTTGAACTAAGAAGATTATTGCGGCGCTTAGGCAGGCATAAACTCCAACTACTTTCACGCTGTCGCCTCTGATAGGTGAAAAGTACAGAATTACGCCTAATACTGTCATTAATACAAGACTTACTACTATGCGAACGCGTGTCAAGTTTTGCTAAACCTCTTTTTCGGGTCTAGGCTACAGTTTTTGTTTGAGTTCTTCTGGCACGTCTAGTACTCTGATAATGTTCTTGGAGGTTATGCCGTAGATTGGTTTGCCTAGAGGGTCGAATCTGTCATGACTTCTGACAACGTTGACTAGGACAAGTTTGACTTTTAGTGTTGAACCGTCTGCCAGCTTGTAGATGTTCCATTCTTCTTTTTCGTTTTCGAAGTCAACTTCTTTTCCTTCTAACAAATCTCCATTATTTTGCAGGTTAAACCCCTCCCTTTATGAGTGCATCGTTCTTGATAATTGGACTATTGTCTAATATGATAATTATGGAGTGTTCTGAATCAGAATGTGAACATGCCATTCAAGACGCTTGCACTTCCTACCCCCCCTCTCCCCTCCCCCCTAGGTTCTTTTGGTAGCTAATCAATTTTTGCCTCGTTACGGTGTCAGTTTTGGGTTAGAGAAGCCTTGAAGAACACGGTTGCTTCTAGGCTTCTTAGTATTGTATGAGTTTTTCATTTGTGTTGACATGTAATTCTCATAACTCTCTTTTTGCTATTTCAACTGCGTGTTTCGCTTGGTTTTCATTAACTTCGTGGACTGCTTGAAGTAAGGTGGGTGTGTAGCCGAGTTGGTTGGAGAAGGCGATAAGCGCTTTCACGTCTTTAGGAAAGCATGACTCTCCGTATCCCAGTCCAGCGCGTAGGAATCGGGGGTGGGTTCCAAAAATTAGCTTAGAGCAAGGTCTTGCGAGAACTATTACGTGGTTTCAAAGAAAGAGCATATGAATAAAGTTAATGTAATCGCGCTTTGTCCTATTTTTCTTTTAGAAGCTTAAGGAAATCTTCTCTGCTTAATCCAGCTTCTTTTATTATTGCTCTGTATGTCCTTTATCAAGTTTAGTGATTGATGACATGCGTTTTAAGTGGGTTCTAATGTTTTTAATTTGGTCTGTTGTTATGTTTTCTATGGTTTTCTCTATTTCTAAGACGAATCTATGGGCAGATTCGACGTTTCTTCTGATTTTTGTTTGTTTAAGTTCTTGGGTTACATAGTATTGAGTTTCTATTCGAATTTGTTTAGCTTGTGAAATGTCAGTGACTAGATTTTTATTGAGGATTCTGTGTCTTGTGAGTAGTCTTGCGATGGCGATGCTGCAGTCGTGTATTTCTGATTTGATTCCTAATTTTATTAGTAGGGCGTAAAGTGCGAAGTATCTCGCATAATATGCTGTTGTTAGAATCCAGTCGGTTTCTTTTATTTGCAGAGCGGCGTTCATTGTGTTTAGAGAGCTTTTGGCTTTTCTTATGTACGCCTTTGCTAGATTTTCGTTTGGTTCAATTATTCTTATACCTCTTCTCTGTCTAAAACACCAGGTGACTCCTCTATTTACCAGTATAATTCCTCCATAGCAAATTGACAAACAAGTCTGGATTTTGCAGGATTATGTGATTCTTTACAATCTCTTTTATTAGGGTGTCTCCAGTTATTAGGCCTTCATTGAAATTTTTTATGGTAGAGGTTTTAATGTTGATTTCTTTGCCATAAATTTTGCCGATTTTTTTTATTTCCATTATTTGGTTTTCTGAAAGTTTACCGAGGTAAAATAAGTCTATGTCGCTGGCTTCGGTTACATAGTCTTTTGCATAGCTTCCGAAAAGCACAATTGCGCATTGAACATTTACATTTATTAGGTGTTGGGAGATTTTTTTGATTAGGAAGTTCTTTTGCAAATATTTTATTGCTTCAAGTTTCTCGGATACTGAGAGATAGTCTTTTGTTAGGATGTTGTTGGAGTTGAGTAGATGTTCTTTGTTCTTTCCTACTTTTCTGGAAATTAGTATTTTGTTTTTTTCCAGTTTTTTTAGATGGGGTAGGAGTGTTACGTGGCTGGTGTTGAGTTGTTTGGCCATGGCTCTTACGTGTAAGCTTTTTGCGTAGTCGGTTCTGTATAAATTTAATATGGCAAAGATGTAATTGGTAATTTTTTCTTCCATATAGTAAAAATTGCTACCATTAATATTTAAAACTTTGCACGTTAGAAACGCCTAGTTACAGAACTAGCGTTTAAAGTGGTAGAAATTAGGTTGCGAGGCGTTTTATTTCAGCTCTCTTAGCGCTTTTTCAAGGAGGGCTTTTGCTTCGTTGACCAGCCTCTCTAATTCGTCAAGCTGAGCATAGATTTCTTTTTCTTCAATGTTAGATGCAACATTCTTGATGATTTCTGCAGCTTGTCCTGCGATCAATAGCCACCTTCGCTGCTGATTAAGGCTTATCCGAATCATTTTTCCTTTGATTCTTTGGTGTTTTATTTCGCCCCCGGCGATCTTAGTGGCGACTTCGAAGATTTCTTCAAGGTTCTTAAGCGTTCTTTTCCGAAGCCTTTGAGTGCTTGTTTCAACTTCCTTTCTTATTATCGTGATCCGCCTTGAAACATATCTATTGGCGGAGATTTTTACCAATAGATTAGACCCCTCCCCCCCTAGGCTCTTTTGGTAGCTAATCAATTTTTGCCTCGTTACGGTGTCAGTTTTGGGTTAGAGAAGCCTTGAAGAACACGGTTGCTTCTAGGCTTCTTAGTATTGTGAGAGTTTTTTATGGATAGTAATGTACGATGGAATGTGCACTGCACATGTTTGCAGAGTTCTAAGAGGGTGTCGTCGGGAATTTTAGGCACGCGCGTGCGCGCATCAATACGTGTACAAGAAGGTAGCCCAGAAATTGACCATAATTATAGAAGAAAGTTCCTTAACTGTTAAATTGCCAAACAGTAAATATGATATGTGGGCACACCTAGAGAAGGGAGAAGTCAATTCATGAAAGAATTCTGCTATCAACGTCTCTCTTTCGCTTAGGAGAGAATCCTATGAGCAAAGGGGGAAAAAGTTTCTTTCTAGTTCTGACGGTAGTCATAGCGCTAGTGTTGCTTGGGTCTGTCGTCTTTAGTCAGGTGGGAGACGCAAGATATCATCTTGAGGGATATTCTAGGGGCAAGGCTGAGTGGGTCAGAGGCAACTTGAAGGGCTGGTTGGAGGACAATTGGGTTCCATACCGCCTTAGGATGGAAATAGTTACCTCAGGCTCTTTTGACGTCACTATACAGCATGACTATGAATGGACTGGATCAGGCGGGCCAGATCCAGGGGTTGATATGTGCAGGTCAGAGCACGATGATCCATTTTATGGCACTCCAGAGTTTTGGACTGAACCAACTTACGACGATTTCTGGATTGGAGACGAAGCGGGAGTCCTTCTACCAATCTCAGTCAGCACGGCAAGGATTTCTGACCTTATTGAATCCAACACCATCTTGATTCAGTATACGTCAACGTTTACGGTTCCAAGTGAATACGTGGGTGAAGTCATTTATCTCTACTGGATGGCTCACCTCGCCATAGGTTCAAGTGGATGGTCAGGCTCCTCGCTACACGCCCACACCGCGGTGACAGGGAACCAAGATGTGCCCATTGCAATACCTCCACACAACGAGATTTATGGACACAAGTTCTATGACTACAACCGCAACGGCATTGTCCCGGATGATGGCGATTATGGAATAGGGGGTTGGAAGATATTTCTAGAAGGCATTTATCTTGAAGGACCAATCAGTTGGGAAACACAAACCGATGACGCTGGATACTATGAGTTTTTGGGATTGCCTGATGGAACTTGGACGATAACCGAGGAATTAAGAAGCGCAGAGGGATGGATGCAAACCACGGTTTCAACATACACGGTATCGGTCCATGGAGGACAAATAGAAGGACCCTATGATTTCGGCAACTATCTTTTAGAGCCTGCAATTGACGTGGAGAAGTCTGGTCCAGGTTTAGCTCATGAGGGCGATACAATCAAGTACACCATTACAGTTTCGAACACGGGCAACGGTCCTCTTTCCGACGTTACCTTGACCGATACCGTGTTGGGGATAATAGATGGAACCTTTAGTCTTGCTGTAGGAGAGACAAAGGCGTTCTACGTTGATTACATAGTTCCAGCAGGTGTTGAGTGGGTAAACAACACAGTCACAGCTGAGGGATATGATGAGCTGGGTCGGCAGGTGACAGACACAGACGATTGGTCTGTTAGAATTATCCATCCGCAAATTGACGTGCAAAAATCTGGTGTGGACTTGGCTCATGAAGGGGACACAATCACCTACACTATAACGGTTAGGAACACCGGTGATTGTCCACTCTATGGTGTAACTGTTATCGACACTTTGCTTGGCGACCTCACCTCATATCTGCCAGATGACACTCTAGACCTAGGCGAAGTCAATACCTTTGATGTGGACTACACGGTTCCGGTTTGTGAGGGAACTCCCGCTAAGATAGATAACACGGTTACCGCTTCAGGAACGGACAAGTTGGGGTTGACTGTTAGTGACGTGGCTTCTTGGAGTGTTGATGTTATTCTTCCTTATCCTCCGGTTGCCAAGTTCACCGAAGATCCTGTTGAACCTCTGGTTGGTCAAACGGTCACTTTTAATGCTTCGATTTCGCAGCCTGGTTTTGACGGTTATGATGTTTGTCCAATCACGGAGTATCGTTGGGACTTTGATGGAGACGGCGAGTTAGACTTGGTTTCAAATAAGTCGGTCGTGACCTTCATCTTTGATGCAGAAGGGGAGTACAACGTAACACTAACCGTTTATGCTCCTCCAGGGCCTCAAGGTCTTCCTTGCTATGACCCGTACGACACGATGTGGCATATCAAAACGGTTGTCCCTCCTGTAGGAAGAGGCTATGCTGTGCCCATAGGAAACGAAGAAAGTTCTTCACTAAATTTCAATGTGGGTTTGGCCTATGCAATCATGGTGGCTTTTTTTGTAGCGTTTGTTTGGACTAGGCGCAAAAGTGGAAAAATGATACGTACATTAAAGACCATATAGCATGTGGAGGATCTTCCGCATGACGGGTGAGAAGCAAAGTACAGGACGGAGATTAAAGATTGTTCTAATCGTCCTATTGTTGTTTTCCCTTTCATTCGTCATCTTCCTCTCTACGCGCAGGAGTGAGCACTTTCCGTTTAAGGCTGCCATAGTAGATCATCTTAGCTTTACAGGCTGGACCAATCAAAGTTTCGTAAATACATCTACGACAATGTTGGAGTCAGCTGGGTTTGATGTTGACTATTATGAGGGAGAAGAAGTTACGGTGGATTTTTACAGGAATCTTCCATCCCGTGGATATGGATTGATTATTTTAAGGGTTCATACAGCTTGGTTAAGGGTCGCAGGAGAGGAATGTGCTATCCTCTATACCTGTGAACCGTATGAGCCAGGCATGTACGCTGATTACCCTGGGCTTGTAATCGCGTATTATTCTGCCGACGAACCATATTTCGGCATAGGCCCAGGGTTTATCAGGGCTCTGGATGGAAGCTTTTCGCACACTATGGTTATTATGATGGGTTGCAATGGCTTGAGAAACCCTGAGGATGAGGTGGCAAAGGCTTTTGTCGAAAAGGGTGCGAAAGTCTATATAAGCTGGAGTCTAGAAGTGTTGGCTACCCACACCGACGCAGCGACGACTCGTCTAGTTGAACATCTTCTCTTGGAAAAGAAAACGGTAAAGGATGCTGTGAGAGAAACAATGAATGAAGTGGGTCCAGATCCATTTTTCAACAGTACTTTGCTGTACTATCCAGACAAGGCGGGGGATTACTCTATGCCACTTAATGCAGCCTTCATCGTGAATGAAACAAGTGTTTCGTATGTTGCAGAATGGCTTGGGAACAAGCTGGAGTTCTTGAAAGTCAAAGCAAGCTTGTTTTCTTTAACCCACAGAACCTGAGGACATTCGACTGCGCGCGCTTATGTGGCTCTTGCTTTGCCTATCTTTATCGCGGTGGCTTTGCATCTGGAAAATTCTCGCAGGGATATTCTTTGGGTGCCTTATGCCTTGATGCTATGCTTTGTAAGCGTGGGAATTGGTTTAGAACGCCTAAGACTGGTAGAATAACGTTGAGGCAAAGGCTTGAAAGTTTCTGGAGCCCATAGAAACTAACTGTTTCGCTTTTGATTGTAGTGTTTTCGATTTGGCCCTCCAACACAGCAAGGGTTTTAATAGATGAGGTGTTCTGTGATTTTACTTGATAGAGTTCTATAGCCTGCGTCAGGGTTAGTACGGGTATTTCCAGTTCCTTGATCTTTTTCAGTAGGTATTCAAGGTTTTCCGGCGTGTTTTCTAAGGATTCAGGCTCAGGGCTCTCGTGTATTCCGTGGATGACGAAGATTGCGATTCCCCCGTTTTGATTTGTCTCATTCAGCCAGTAGCCGATCATCTTTTTGGAGAGATGTACACCTACTATGGGAATGTGAGTGCCGTGTTCGTCGTTTGGGTTCCAGATCATTTTTGGTTCTTGGTCTCCCTCACCAAGTCTTTGATATGCGTAATATTCATCAACGATTGAGTCCCAATGCACTTCGCCATAGGGGTAGACGAAGCATGGATTTTTCATGGGCCCTAGGTTGTCGTTAATCCATTCTTTGCTTTCTTCAATTTCCCACCTGGCGTAATGTTCTTGTAGACTGCCTAAGTGCGGGTGGCTTTGGCTGTGGCTTACTATTTCCCAACCTTCGTTTTTCATGGTTAACAGTTCCGGCAGAATCATGATTGGTTTATCTCTCCACTGATCATCATCCCAAGTGTAACGTTTATTTTCATAGTTTCTGACCATCCAAGTGATCGCGGAAACGACGCTGACGTAGCCATGACGTTCTAGGATCGGCTTTGCAACTTCATAAGTGTTCAATAGTCCGTCGTCAAACCAGAGAATGACACCTCGGTCGCGAGGAATCGGCTTGTCTTCTAGGAAGTTTCTGTTGTATTTCGCTATTTTGTTCCACCAGTAGGGATGGTTGTATAAGCTTGCCTCATCCATACCAGCCTCGTGTGTTTCTGGCTCATACCCCATCCAAACAGCGAAGCGTTGGATTTTATGGTTAATTGCGTCGGTATATCTGGAAATTACGTCGTTTAGGCTGACACTTTTCCAAGAGTAGCCGAGGCCTCCATATGGCCACAACCAAAGATAGGTGCCTAAAGTACGTGAGTTCATTAGGGGTATTAAGGCTGAAAAGTTTACATTGGGTGGACCGTAGAGGTCTATGTGAAAGTTGCTCCAATCATATTGATCCATGAACTGGTAGAGTCCTTGGTATGGTGTTTGATGTGACATGTAGAAGCACAATATGACGTTGTTGTGTTGAACCGTGTTTACAGCATTTAGGAAGTTTGACAGGGCAGAAGCACCATATAACATGTATATTGCGTCAACGTCGTCAACATATATTCTTTGAGACGGGCTGGCTGAAATTTCGCTTTGAAGAATGTAGACGAAGTCTTTTTCAGTGGTTGCGTTTTCAAAAAGATAGCAGGGAACCCACTTCCAAAACTTGATGCTGTATCGAGCTAGGTTGTTCATGCTTCTGTTCAGGTCTGGATCGTATCGTACTACTACGTTTTGAATGGAAAGGTTATGCGCCCACTCTGCGAGGGTTAGATTGACATGTTGACCTATCCAGGTGAACGTGTTTTCTGGTTGTTCCAAGTTGATAGAGATTTTTATGGCAGCTAGGTTGTTGGCTGGATTTTCGTCAGTTTCAAGGATTGCTTCTGCGGTTAGAGCGTAGTCGTTTGGGGCAATGTTCGATGTATTCCAGTTGAACGAGAGGATCGTGGATTCTTTTGAATTTAACGTCAGTGTTTCCGTACGTATTGGGGTTGTGTCGTATGTAACTTTGATATCAAAGGTTTCTTCGTAGTCACCTGGATTCTTGACGCCCACGTTAATGGTTACAACGTTTCCTATGTATACCTGAGCTGGAGCAGAAACGTTAGTAACAACTACGTCGTGTATCTTCAAAGGAGGTTTGGGGATAGATATTAAAGTGAAGTTCAGATTGACTGTGGCTAGGATGTCCACGAAAATGCTTGGTTTAGACTCATTGTAGTATCCGTCTGCTAAGGCTATGACATCGTACGTGGCAGGCGAAGGGACCTCAATATTATAATAACCAAACAAGTCGGTGGATGCTGTATGACCGTCAGCAGAAACAGTGGCACCCACAACCAGAAGAGATGTTTCGTGGTCAGTGACATAACCTTCAATCCAACCAACGCCGGGTTTGATAACGATCGATGTATTGGCAAAGTTGTTGGCCTGAACCTCATCTGTAGCGAGAATGGCTTCAGCGGTTATGGCGTAGGTTGCTGGAGAAATGCCTGTGGTGTTCCAGCTAAAAACCTCAATTTTCGAGTCTTTCGAAGCCAAGAAGACAGAATGGGTTTCGATGGAACTTGCATTGCACATAACCGCTAAGTTAAAGGTTTCATCGCAGTCACCTGGATTCAGTAGGTAAACCTTAATGGCTACAACCTGTCCCTGATATGCTTCAACTGAAGCAGAGATGCTAGAAACTGCTACATCGTGTTTCTCCACGATTGGTTCAGGCGTTGGAGGGATGAGTGTTAGGTAGAAGCTTACGGTGACTGTGGCTTGAATGTCGACGAAGACATTGGCAACGGTTTGGTTGTAATAATCGTCAGCTGAAGCGGTGAGATTGTAGGTTCCCGGAGCTGGAACTTCAATCTTATAGTATCCCTTAACATCTGTTGTGGCAGAGTAGTCTTTAGCTCCTACACTTGCTCCTTTAATCCGCTCCCATGATGTTGAAACGTCAGTAACGATGCCCATAATCCAGCCAAAAGTGGGCTCAGAACTCGGGTCTGGATTCGGATTCGGTTCTGGAGGCGGTTCAGGATTTGGCCTAGTTTCATCATATGAATCATGGTTATAGATGAACAACATGTTTGTAACGGAGAACAACGCGACGGAGGATAAAATGAATAGGATACATAAAAAAAGTACACGAGAAAATTCAGGGGTTATTTTGCCAGTCCAATGTTTTGAGCCGCTTCGCAATTCTACAACCATAGTGTATAACGCTGAAAGCGTATTATGTCTTATGTAACACGACATACGATTCGATTTAATTAGACATACTCAAGATTGACTATAAAAATGGCGCATTCACATCGTCGTTCAGCTCAAGCGTATTGAATTGTTCAACGACCCAAAAATTGTAGAGAACACAAATTCAGCAAGGTGCGCGCAAGTTCAGGTATAAGTTTCTTATAAACACTTTTTTACGTTGGAAGAACTTAAGAATAAGTTGTGAAGTTTGCGCGCGTATAGATTTCATGGAAAGTGCATGTGGTCGATTTGAATCAAAAGGGCTTTACGAATACGCCCCTTGTTTCCGTCGTAGTCCCTACGTTCAATTCAGAGGAAACATTGGAGGCTTGCTTGCAATCAGTTGAAAATCAAACTTATCCGAATCTTGAGATTATTGTTGTAGACAGGTACAGTAGTGATAGCACGCTTGGGATAGCCAAAAAGTTTAATGCAAAGGTGTATCTTGTGAGCTCTGAACGTAGTGCCGCCAAGAATTATGGCGCCGCAAAGGCGCACGGTTCATTCCTTCTTTTTTTGGATTCGGATATGGAGCTAACTCCGAAAGTTGTAGAAGAATGTGTAAATGTGTGCCTTAGTAAAGACGTAGATGCGGTAGTTATTCCCCAACTGTCCGTAGCTACAGGTTTTCTAGCTGAGTGCAGAAAAGTTGAGAGATCAATGCTTATAGGGGATCGGCTTTTCGAAATTCCCCGCTTTTTTAAGAAAGGGCTGTTTCTAAAGACCGGAGGCTTTGACAAAGGTCTCATCTTGGGGGAGGACGCGGATTTGCGTCTACGCATGGAAAGGGCTGGATTTAAAGTCGCTAAGATCAAGGCTGAGATAAAGCATTATGAGGGAATTATTTCTTTCACTATAATTGCTTTGAAAGCTCTCTATTATGGTAAATCTTTGCCTTTTTTCATAAGGAAGAATCCTTCACTCGCTATGAAGAGAGCCAATCCCGCCCGCTTCATTTATTCTAGGAATATGAAGTTATTGTTCAAGCATCCAGCGTCGTTGTTAGGTCTGATTTTCATAAAGCTTGTTGAGTACATTGCCTATTTCATTGGCATCTTGACAACGATGTTAGGCTTGATTTAAATTGATCCCTGAAAGAGAAATTGGACGAAAAGGTAAAAGAACCTCTGTCTATGCGCGCGCGCAGAAATCCTAACGAAAACAGGCGCGCCATCTCGATTATCTTTGAATGAAATCCTCCTCTTGAAATTCTCTAGTGCATATTGCCTCCCCTTGCTCTAAAGATCCTGCACTTCTAAAGCGAACGTTAAGGTGCTGCTCGGGTGTTTTAACCAATCCAGGCATGAAGCACAACATATGTACCACGGGCGTGCAATCCTTTAAGCTTAATTTTGTAGTTCGGATTGATACCTTTCAAAAATCTGGAGATTTCTTTCGCATGTTCATCTCTATGATAGGTGGTTATTGCTATCTTCGGATCAAATGATTTTATCGTGTTAGAGGCGCCTCGGAGCATTTCCAGTTCATAACCTTCCACGTCTGCTTTTATGTAATCTACCTTAATGCCTTTTTCAAAGAAGAGGTTATCTACAGTATTGATTCTTATCGTTATTGTATTGTCTCCAAGCATTGCTAATGAAGATGAAATACTCATTTGAGACAATTTCCCTTCGCCTTCGTAATCTGCCAACGCACAGGGAATAATGTTCGCATTGCTAAATTTCGAAAAGCTCAATTTCATAGCTTGAACAAATCGTGGTAATGGCTCTATTGCATAGACTTTGGAACATCTTCTCGCCACCAATAAGCTGAATAGGCCTTCACCTGCTCCGCAATCGATGACTGTGTCTTCTCTGCTGACCTTTGTTTGTTCAATTTCATAGTAATGCCAATCATTGCTATAGAACACTTCCGCTATCACTTGATATAGTGACGTTATCGGCATCTCGATGGGATAATACAAGGGATATTCAAAGTCCTTAAAAACGACCTCTAAAAATGCCTCAGCTTGATTCATTTTCTTGATGACAGATTTTGCTTTCATCGTATAGGTTCGCCCTAACACATTTTGCAACACTTCTTTCATTGAAATTCCGTTTCTTTTGCTTTCGAGCCAGTGTTTCAAAATCTTCAATCGTGCATGTGCCAGTTTCAGTTTTTCAAGGCGTTCCATACGAATTGCGAGCATTGCAACATTTAAATACTTTCTGCAGAACAGGGGGAACAGCGCGCAGTTGCCCTGTGCTACGCGACAAACTCTTGTTTTAGAAAAATCATAAGGTCTAAATGTTTGTTTTCTAGCAATAATCGGCAGATCAGGCACGGCAATAGTCTTGGTGCCTCAGCTTCTTACATTTTGTCCGATTATCTTTTGACAGAAGGCATCCATTGCTATCAACTGTTTAGGCATATGGCCAAGTACTGCTATCAATTTGAGGCCTTATCGCGCGCGCCATATATTCGACTTCGTAAACCACCAAACAACGTGACTTTCCATCAAATTGGTTCATTCAAAATATCCCCGACCAGGTCACGCTATTCATAGTATGCTATGCCCTGCGAGTTCCTCTTTCGAAGCTTAGGCAAATCGCGCGCGCGTGTCGCTTTCAGCAGAATGTAGCTGATAGTTTCTATAAAAATGATCCCATGAATTTTGCATAGACTTATTTAGGTATGTCTTAAGTATGTCAAGTCAAGGAAATTGCGATAAATGTCTGAAATCAGACATTTGGATATCCAAAAAGGAGACATAGCCCCAGGTTAAGTATTGTAAGGTGACAATGTGGAAAAAGTAAAGTTAGGGAGTGTCAGTCATGTAGATGCGCGCCCAGCGCATCTTCTGGCGCTGAAACATAATGCAACCCAATTGAGGAAAAATTGAAAACTAGAACCGAAAATAAATGTAGGCATACGGGTGATTCGATTTATGCCAACAGTCGGACGATTGAAAGAGACTCTTCACACGAAATATGCACGCATTGTGATCGATTTTTCCGTAATTACCATTGTGGCTGTTGTGATTTTTCGCAATTTACTTTTTTCTGGAGACTGGCCAGCGGGAAACGATGTTCTTGGGTGGATTTCCAGGGCATACTTGTTTGGAAAAGATTTGCGATGGATCTATGTGTGGCGTCCTCATGCGTTCGGTTTCGTTGAGGGTATAAACCTTATGGATCTCTTCTTAATGCTAATATACGCCGTGTTCAAAGATGCCGCGGCTACAATTAGGGTGCTTTTGTTTTCTTCATTTCTGACAGCTGGCTTTTCGATGTACGCTTTTAGTTATCGCTACACTGGTCATCATGTAGCTGCTCTTTCTGCCTCCTTGGTGTATACTTTAAATCAATGGTTTTTCTCCCAGTTTACCGAAGGACACGCTGGTTTGATATTCAGTTATGCCTTTGCTCCACTAGTTTTTTTGCTTTTAGACAAAGCACTTAAAAGTGGAAAGATCAAAGATGTCTTCCTTCTAGCAATTAGTCTATCGATTCTCATGACTGGTTTTCATCCGGAATCCATGGTCATCTATTGGATTTTTCTTAATGTATTCATTTTGTTCTATCTTATATTTCCGACGAAGTCCAATAGTCTTCGCAAACGCTTTAGACGTGTGCTCAAAATAGCATTGCCCGTTGGAGTCACTGTTTTTCTTTTGTCTGCGTTTTTGCTTTGGCCTCTTATTTTCAACACGGCCCCAATATACTTTTCACCTCGATATAGATATTCTTTGGAAGAAGCCAGAGGATGGAGCCACGTAGATGTGGCAGAAGCTTTCACCTTAAGAGCCGTCGAAAGTGGTGGATATATTCGTGTAGTGGATGTTTATTCTGGGCTAAGTTATTCTGACTTTCCAATCTATGTCTTTTTGCTGTTTCTCTTCTTGATCTCGTACTGTACTGTATTCCTTCGTTGGGACAGGTATACCGCTTTCTTTATGATGTCGGCTTTGGTTTGCGTGTTCATATCTAAAGGTCCCAATCCTCCATTTGGAAACCTTTTCACTTGGGCATGGTTTAACGTACCTTTCTTCTCGATTTTACGTGCGCCCCCAAGATTGGATATGATGACCGCTTTCAGCCACTCGTTTTTTGTTTCCATCTTGGTTGTCTATCTAGCAAAATACATCCAAAAAGGAAGACACTTGAAGATAAGTAAATTGTTTTTCAGGCTTGAGCAGAAAATTAGTGCTAAGACCAAGGAAGTTTACGTTCCTTTTGACTTCTTAAACAAAGTTGCAAAACGTTTTTACAAATTTTCATGGTATTTAGCCTTGATGATATTAGTCTCGGTCTTTCTGAGTGGCTTCTTGTCGTCTTGGTTCTTTTTTAGTCAAGGCTTACAGATCTACACTCCTCCTAAAAGCTACTTAGAACCCTATGAATGGATTGCTCAGCAAACTGGGGAATACAAAATAGTTACAGTAAGTCGAAGTCCGGAGGAGTGGGTGGAATTTCCGGGGGCTAGGACCGATTTTGGTTTTCCCCGGATGCTTACTGATATAGGGTGGGGGCATGATATCGGCTACGACAGTTCTTTTATCCACGACAAACCAGTACTGCAAGACGGTGGTTGGGCCCTCCTATCTCACGCCTTTGTTGATCATTTACGACTTCGGCTAGCAAATGATTACATGACGGACGATCTCTTGAAAATGCTGGGAACATTTAATCATAAATACGTTGTTTTAGCACCATATGCTAGCGCAAATATGCGAAATTTCTTCTTGAACCAGCAAGGCGCTCGTACGATCTACAATCAAAGTGGTTCACTTATCATTATGAACGATTATTACACTCCACACTTATTTGCAACGACTAATTATGACGTTGTTGTAGGAGGATTACAAAGTTTTTCCTCCTTAAGTAAAATAGATTCCTTCGCCTTGAACCAGAATGCACTTATCTTTGCAAATCAGCTTGACAAGTCCGCGCTTTTTGATAGGACCATTAACTCTGAAGCTTTGATTTTTGTTGATAGCAATTTTTTAGACATGGTTATGTTGTCTTTGAAAGATTATGTAAACTTAGTCTATGCTGCGGAATATGGTGTCCCTAGCACAAATGTTACGAAATACTGGGTTCCAACCTCTTGGTGGAGGAATATTGGAGGATTCGCGATGGGTGGAGAGGTACTAACGACGCGTGGAAAAGCCAGCATTAGCATTCCCATCAGGGTAGATGCGGATGAAGCTTACGATATTTGGATCAGAGTTGGGTTTGCGCCTGAGCGCGGGAAATTAAGCATTTCGGTGGATAATGCACTAGTAGGAGAAATTCGTCCCCCCGCGGATAACTGGGTGGGACTTAAGTGGATGAACGTTACGCGGCTAAGTTTAAGAAGTGGCAACCACGTGATAACATTCATAAACGATGGCACAGGCTTCAATGATATCGACAGTATCGCAATTGTTGAGACATCGCAGTTTCAATCTCGAATGAACGAAGTGTTTGACATTTTGAACAGCTCTGAAGGCAGACTTGTTTACATACTTGAAGCTGAAAACAATTTTTCTCCCCTCCACAGCGGGTGGTCTCGGACTATGATCCCCTACAGCGGTGTTGTACTTCATTCTGACGGGGAAGGACCAAATGTATCATCATTAGGGAAAGCTTCAGCTAGTTCATTAGAAAAAGAAGACCTTAAAGCACAAGCAGCCAATGATGGAAACCTTGATACAAGGTGGGCATCATCAAAGGGCATGCCACAATGGTTACAGATAGAGTGGACAAGTCCCCAAGAGTTAACAGGTGTTCAAATATTCTTCGAGAGAGCTTATGCAGAGGACTACGTCATACAAACGTGGAACGGTACAAATTGGGTAGATCAGGTTTATGTGAAAGGGAACAATTTACTTGAACGCTTCCACATGTTTCAACAAACCGTAGAAACCACAAAATTGCGTGTCTACGTGACCTCTGCTCCCGCCTTTGATATGGTGAGTATATGGGAACTTGAAACGTACAGCACTTCTTCGGCGTCAGCTAGGGTTTTCATACCTCGTGAGGGTAATTACATGTTCGCGGCACGAGTGGCTTCGGGACCAGATTATGGAACTCTAAACGTGAAAGTAAATGGTCTGACCACTCTAATCAATTGCTCCGACTCTGAAGCCGTGTTTAATTGGCATGAATTTGGACCAATATACCTGAATGCTGGTGAACAAACGATAAGTATCAGCAGTATTGGAAAAGTTGATGTTGACGAATTAGTTTTTTATTCTCTTAAAGAAAACGAGAACGCTGTTTCTCTAGATCAGTTGTTCGAATCTAACGCTATTCCCCCGTCTTTAAGCTACGAAAAGGTAAGCCCCGTCAAATACAATATTCACGTCAACAGTAGCGAACCCTTTCTTCTCATATTTTCCGACTCACACCACCCACTTTGGAAAGCATACGTAGACGACCTTGAAGTGTCGCCTACCATCGCATACTCGTTTGTCAATGGATTTTTCATCAACAAAACAGGGAGTTTCGATGTCACACTATACTTCACTGGACAAACATACGCTGACTTGGGATTAAGAACATCAGGAGTCACACTTGTCGTGGTACTAGCAATTCTAGTAACTCCATCCAAAGTTTTCAAACGTTTAAAACACTATATAAGACAGCGCGCCCGCGCGCAGAAATAAAACTAGACATGTATTACAAAATTATCTTCTAGAGTTATCTTTCATCTACATTAATAGAGAGAGAGCGCAATAATCAAATAATAATCAAGTAAGTGGAAACCTTGGTGAGAAATCTACCTCTGTACCACGAATCATTGCTTCATAGCTCTTTTTCAGATTCTCTATACTATTCCTTTCGAAACCGCAAAGGCTTAAAAACCAATTGGGGACATAAATATGCAAACCTCATATATTTCAAAATAACATACGTTAGTTGGAGAAAGAGAAGATGAAATGTATTGTAATGCTCCCTTGCCATAATGAAGCAGGAAACCTTGAAAGGTTAATTCCATCCATCCACAAAGCCCTACATGCCCATATGCCATACCGGATTATAGCCGTCAACGACGGCAGTACGGATGGGACCGGCAGAATTCTCTATAAGCTTTCGGAAAAATACCCAATTATTGTGGCAGAACATAAACACAACTGTGGCTTAGCTTCTGCTTTTCGAACAGGCTTGAACTTGGCAATGAAATGTGCCTCAGCCGAGGATTTAATCGTTACTATGGACGCAGACAATACGCATGACCCTGAATACATTTTACATTTAGCTGAGGAAGCTAAGAGGTTTGAAGTTGTAGTAAGTTCGCGTTATGCGAAGGGCGGTAGACAGCTTCACGTTCCTATTTATCGTGTAATATTGAGCAGAATACTTAATTTGTCTATCAGAATGCTTACGAGGATGCCTGTCAAAGATGCCACTAGCGGATATAGATGTTATAAAGCTTCAGCTCTAAGGAAAGTTATGCGAATCTTCGGAAAGAAATTTATTGAATCCAAAGGGTTTGAGGTTTCTTGCGAAATTCTGTTGAAAACGTACTGGTGCAGCGGGTCTGTCAGTGAGGTCCCCAACACTTTAGATTACAGCAAGAAAATTGGAAGAAGTAAGATAAAGATCATACCCACGATATTCAGTTATATTATACTTCTGGGGAAAGTAGTTTTGTGGAAAGCTTTAGGAGCACCCAGACTTGAGACTTGCAATTCTCTACAGTCATCTAAGAGAATTTGGCGGAACTGAAGGTGTAATTCTAAAACAAGCTGAACTACTTCGTAGTCATGGACATGAAGCTTCATGTCATTTCGCCTACATAGATAAACGTTTAGTTAAAGGTTTTACGAATTACGCGTGCGCGCCTAAAGTAGAAAGCTACTTCAAGTTTCCCGTCCCGAACATCGAAATATTTAGAATAGTTTCTTCTATACCATTAGCGCCATTAACGCTTAACACTTTCAGAAACATGGATGTGCTAATTTGCCACGGTTACGGGCCCGCAACCTGGATTGGGTTTGTCACGAAGAAGATTAAGGGCTTAAAATATGTTAGTTATATTCACTCACTGCCACGTTTTCTGCATCTTAGCACAAAAATGAAAGAGCTCTGGAGGTTCAATAGGACCCGTCACACTCTTTATTCAATAAGTAGAGTGGGTGGACAAATATCAAGGAAGCTAGATGTTCTAGGCGTGACAAATTCAGATGCCGTTTTGGTCAACAGCGCCTTCACGGCAAGACGTGTAAAAGCTACCTATGAGCTAGAACCAGTAGTTTGCTATCCGCCGATCGACACAAATGTGTTCAAACCTGTCCATGACCAGATTATTCACAAGACACGTTCAAGATTCGGTTCACCTCTAATTCTATCTTCGGGAAGAATCATTCCTATTAAGCGATGGGAATGGCTTTTAGAGGTTATAGCTTATGTGAAGAGGACATTTCCATCCGCAGCTTTGGCCATTACTGGTAAGACGACGAGAGAAAACACATCATACGTTCAAAAACTGGTTGAACTAGCAACATCTCTAGGCGTCAGAGAAAACGTGAAGTTTCTTGGCTTTTTGCCACTTGATGAACTTGTGAAGCTTTACAACGCGGCGGACATCTATGCTTATCCAGTTCCTAGTGAAGACTTCGGTTTAGGTCCCCCTGAAGCCATGGCTTGCGGAACGCCTGCAGTTGTATGGGATGATGGGGCGGGTCCGTGCGAAACCGTCATCAACGGGAAAACCGGGTTCAGAGCCAGACCCTACGACATTGAAGATTTCGCCGAAAAAATAATGAAAGTTTTAGACATGGATAAGCTGACAGTAAGCAAGCTTTGTTCTGAGTTTGTTCAAAAGAACTTTTCATGTGAAAAACATTTGAAGTTGCTAGAGAAAGCTATAGGGTATCTCTGAAGAAGCCCATGTCAAACTAGAGGCTTCGGGAGAACCATCCATTGGACAAGTGTGCCCGAATTATGGAATTCAGGAACGTGCGCACGTGCGATGCGGTGCGCGCACTTTCTCCACGTTAAAAGCATCTGGTTGCTCGAAAAACTAGAGGGAATCTTTGAAATGTCGAAATCGAGAAGTCGCGTGCGCTGAAAAGGATTTTAGTTTGAATTGAACTATGTTTCTTTAGGAAATGATGATGGCATGCGCGTCTTCAGTGTGTTTTTCCATCCAGATCCGTCAGTAAGTGCTGTAGGTGGAGCTGAGAAAAGGTTTGTTGAAACTTTGAAGGTCTTAAGGAGGCAAAAAGAAGTTGAGATAACTGTTATAGAGCCAAAGCCTTCTCTGTTAGCTGGATTTGGAGTTTGCTGCAAAAAACACGAACTCACTAGCCACGTTTCTGCTCTTGGGGGTGGGTGGCCCGGAATTTATTTGGGGTGGATTGTGTGGATCTTGAGAACATGTGTCAGATGTTTGCCTATTATTCGTGGTCAAAAGTATGATGTAATACTTGCCCCAAACAACACGGTGCCCAATCTTATTCCTGCTTTCTTCGTCCATTGCGTGTCCCATCTGCCGTTATGTGTCATCGTCCATCACATAGACCTCATCTCAGCCGATGCCCAACCAAGTTTTTCCATGGCTTATCATATGTATAGGAAGACAGGTTTCGGCAAGCTCACTTCCTTCTCTAAAGCCTTAGCGTTCCTTGTAATCCTCGCGGTGTTAAGGCGTTGTGATGTTTGTATAACAGTTTCAAATTCCACAGCGAGAGCCCTAGTAAACAACGGAGTGCCTGAGGAGAGGGTTTACGTAAGTGGGAACGGTGTCAACATAAGGTACATCGACAGCTTCAAGTTTGGAGGCAGAAAATCCTACGATGGAGTCTTCGTTGGCAGGATCAGCAAGGAGAAAGGCGTCTTTGACTTAGTTGCTGCTTGGCGTAAAATCGTCGACGTGAAGAACAATGCTCGACTTCTTTTTATCGGCAGTGGACCGGACATTCACGAAGTTAGGCGTGCAGTTGAAGAGCTCGGTCTGGAGAGGAACGTTATAGTCAAGGGTCGTTGCGTCGATATGGAGATGTACACCTTGATGAAGGCGAGTAAGGTGTTTGTTTTTCCAAGCGTATTTGAAGGTTGGGGCTTGGCCGTTGCCGAGGCTTTAGCGTGTGGTTTACCCGTTGTATGCTATGATGTACCTGCCTTACGCGAAGTTTTCGGCAAATGTCGCAGCGTCTTTCTCACACCAACGAAAGACGTCGAGAAACTTGCGGCGACAGTTTTAGAAGTTCTTAACATGAATGAAACCAGGAAACTAGCTGAAGCCTCGAAAAAATATGTTAGGCATTTCAATTGGAAGAGGGTTGCGATGAGAGACTTGCAGGTAATGAATTCTTGCTGCCGTCACTGAACCTCAACTGCCATGTCCGCGCCTCTCCCTTGTTTAATTCGATTCTCATTTGGAATTTCTTCTTTATCATTTATAGAAGATTGCTCTAGAAAAGCATTCTATAAAGTTTTTATTCATGTATAGAGAGATAATAATATTACGTGAAAAAATAAGAGAAAGGAGAAAAGAAAATTGAACAATAGATTAGTCGGAACAGCAATCTCTATGATAATCGTTATAATGATGAGCACATTTATTCCAACGCTTGCAACGGTGGAAACCGGACAACATGATGACGACTGGTATATGACTGTTAATGGTGTATTGGACAGCGACTACTACACGCTCTATCCCTACGACACTCCGTCTTTCGAGTCTTTAAACATAGGCTTCTCCAAGTACGGGGAACTGATCGGCTCTGATCCATCAGTGCCACCCGATGACGTTCCTCCCGCAACTTCGGAGGAGTGGGTTGGCTTAGATTTAGGTGGACGTGACCCCTTCGCTAACCCTGATGTGCCAATGGAACGATGGATCAACGGATGGATGATAGACATCGAATACATCCACACTTCGCCAGTCATCGACCCAGACAGACACGTCTGGGCCATGGCACTGTTCTCTGACGGTGGAGACTGGGGATACGACTGGATACAGACGGACGACCCAACCTCAGCACCATACGGCGGTAGAAAAACCAACACAAGAGTTGAGACAGATGACATAAAAGTCATCTACGATGGTCCAAGAAGATTCGTTGCCCAGATGAGGAATCAAATCTGGGACCAAGAACCAGGACTCCCAGACTGGCCTGTCGTTAACCTGACAATCACAATCGACTTTAACAAGGTTAAGCACCAAGTGAAGTTGATCAAGGACATAAAGCTCACCATACCATCCAAGGATCTCGACGGACGGATGAACGTAGAATTCAGCGAACGCGAAGAATGGGACCTCGGACCAAAGCCGAGCTTCTACAGCTACGCCCACCTCTACGAAGAAATACTGGAAACTTGCTATGGAACGGAATGGCACTTAGCGAATGAGATACTGAGACATTGGGAAGGATACAAATATGGTGACTACGGAACGACGTATTCCTTGCAGGAGTTCATTTCGCCTCTGCCAAAGACGCCTGTAGCCAGCGGCTACGAGAAAGTCTACATTGCCGGAGAGCTAATGAGACCCCCATCAGACTACCTCATCGACTATGAAAAAGGCGTGATAGCGTTCACCGACGTCGTTGAAGGCTGGCAAAAGATCGAGGTGATCTGCAAATACGTTGACAAACCAGAGTTTCCACACCTCTATGACTTAGCACAGTTCATCTCTGCAGACATGCAGTACGTGGGATGGTCAGCTTACTGGCCTGTCCTGTCCCAATTCACTGTTGACGGCTGGGACAAGGCACTGGAGAAACTCATAAACATAAAAATCGCTGACGGCGCAAGCGAACCGTTCATACCCTTCATGATCGCTCAATGGGACTTCCTGCTAGACCCTGCAGATATACCTCAATACAGAGTCGTAGACGTCAAAGGAGTCACAAACTACCACAACGCTGAAGACATGCAGATGGGCGCAGGCTACGGCAACGTAGTCGACGCAGAAGTCATGTACCAACTCAACGAAATCTTCAACCCGTGGGACTTGAGACAAGCAGCTCACAAAGAAACAATGAGATGGGTAGAATTCTTCACTGGAGACGGAGTTACACAATTCTTCTACTTGGACAATGCTCCAGTCGTGGTTGACAGCTTCTGGACTTACAACGGGTTCCCCGAAAGAGTACTACTCAACGGCGTACTTCAACACAGAGACCACCCACAGACCAGGGAAGAAAGCTACATAAACATCCACAGAGAATACGCCCTTGTGGTTGATCGCGCCGGAGTAGGCTCGATATACTTCTACACGCCGCCACCTAAGGGCGCGGTGATAAAAGTACTGTACTCCACTAGGGAAACAATCGTCGCCCCCGGTGAACTGGTACAATTGGGACTTACCCTTGACAGCTCAGGAAGCATCAGTTCCGGTGACTTTGCCATCATGCTTAACGGCACCGCAAAAGCCGTGCGGAACAACTTGCCCCACGACGGAACAGTAGAACTGACTGTAGTTCAGTTCGGCAGTGCAGCAAGTCTAGAAGTCACCCCAACTGTAATCACCCAAGCCAACTTTGAAAGCGTGGCAACTACGATCGAAAGCATAACTAAGGGAGGCGGCAGTACCGCAATGGCAGCTGGCCTTAACTTGACATGGTTCGAAATGAAAAACTCGCCAAACGCCGCAATAGCCACGAAGCAAATAATCAACTTAGCCACCGACGGAGACCCCAACGTTCTGCTCCCGATCAACTTCACCACTGGCAATGCATACGACGACGTTACGTTGATTCGCAACAATGCGGCAAGCGAAGCCCCCTATCTGGACGAGTTAGATGCAGAAGCAATCGGATTAGGCCCAGACGTCACCTGGATGCGAGACGGAGTTGTTTGGCCTCAGCCAGGCACCATCGCACCGCCACACGACGCAGGATGGGTGGAGCATGTTGCAGACGCCGACGCATTCGCTGAAGCGATAGTTCACAAATTCGAGATCATAATTCCGCCGCCGAAAGGACGCTACGAATGGGCCATAGTGGGCCGCGACTCAAGAGCAACTGACTCAGCAGGCGCATCCATGGTCACAGCAGCCTTCAAGAACAAAGGAATCGAGCTCGGCCTCAGCGGACTAGACATGAAAGACAACAGTTTCGGGCCACGAATCCCATACGTGCACACCTTCTTCACAGGCGACGGAACAGTACGTGAAGGCTACTACGACATGCTGATGCGAACAGCGTTGAAAGACGACTACTGCCGCACCTGGCCAGTAGCCAGCAGCAACATAATCACCGTAGGCGGACCCGCAGCCAACTTAGACTCAGAATACTGGAACGACTTCACAGACGCCTTCATGACAGGACCACCATACGGTGAATGGGCCAAATATGGAATCTACCTGCCTAGCTCATGGGACTACTACATGCGATATGCAATGCCACCTGGCAACGGTTGGGGATTCGGAATAGTTTCAACGTACAAAGACTTGAACGGCACAGTCGGCTTCATCGCCTGGGGATGGACCGGAGAAGACACCTACTTCATAACCAAATGGCTACATGATGGCGGTCTCATAGAATTGCAAGACATGAATCCATGCGCAACAACAGTCTTCCTATACGTCGACTACACATATCACACTCCGAGAACATACGTGGGAAGAACATTAGGCACGATAAGCGAGAAACCTCAACATCTAGACCCATAGCAACTTAAGCCAGTCAACAAACACCACCCTTTTTTTTTTATTTTCCGAGAACAAACTTTTACGATTCATGAACCGAACTGAGAAGAGCCGAAGGGACTTCTTTGACTTTATCGAATGCACAGTAAACATCACTTTTGAAGATTCTCAAAGGCTCTGTCGATGGGCTTTGCGCGCCTCCTTTGGATAAATGTTGCCGATCACGATGGCTACTTTACTTCAGCTTTAACAAGTTTTATGGAACGTATTGTGAAATCGGCTTGTTGGCTACGGGGATTAGTTGCTTGGGATCTGTGAGGGTTAGGGGACTAAGCCCACTTTCATAACCTACCATTAGGGATAGTACGTTTCAGGTTCAACGTTTAATCACCTTTTGAAGTTTACTTTTTTCGTGAAGGCTTCATTCTCCAATTATTCTTAATTCTAGAATCAAATCGATGTCATGTTTAGCTTTAACTTCTTTTTGAGCAAGCCTTATTAAAGCATGCACATCTTCTGACTTGGCGTTTCCAAGGTTTACAATAAAATTTGCATGAACTCTGGAAATTTCTGTATCTCCTTTTCTGAATCCTTTAAGTCCTGCCATATCTATTAGTTTTCCAGCAGAAATCTTGGGTGGTATCTCAACTGTGGGGAGGGTTCAAATCTTTCCCGGCCCACCAATTCTATGGTACAGCAGTTTCTATTCGTGTGTATGCTCCTTGCGACGAAACACCTAGACCCCCCCCCCTCCCTATTTTTTGGTGTATACAATCCTTTGTGGAGGTTTGAACGGTTGAGAATAATGACTGCTCTTCAGTGTGCGCCTGAGCGGGTTTTTCGGGTTGTGTGAGTTTTTCATTTGTGTTGTATGTGTAATTCTCAGATTAAAGGAGGCGTGTGGGAGTTTGCTTTGCTGAGGTTATTTGTGAAGGCTTCCTAGTCCTATGGCTGTGAATTCGAGTTTTTCAGCGAAGTCTTGTGGGTTGTATATTCTTCTTCTGTCGCCTAGGATTTCGAGTTGCCCGGGATTTTGCGGAGTTTTTGGATGAAGTCGTGGATGACGCCGTGTCGGGTTGGGCCTGTGGTGTTGGGAGAGGGAGGATTACGGGTTTTTGTTGAGGTGCTGGCGTTGGCGGAGAGGAGGGCTTCGCCTGCGAGTTTGGATGCGCCGCATAGTGGAGTGGTGTGAGAGGTGAGTGGTACTAGAAAGCAGAAACGTTGGTTTTTGAGTGTTGTTGTTTACTGATATACAGAATGGTGTTTTGGTTTCCACCCTAGGGATTTGAGTTTGCTGATGTCTAGTAGCATGTTTTTGACGTCACCTTTCCAGCCTCTTCCACCGTCCACGCCGCAGTGTAGGTGAGTTTTACGTTGTTTAGGCCCATTTCTTCCGTTACTATTTTGGCCATTTGGGTTACGTTTATCTGATCCTCGGAGCCTACGTTGTAGATTTCAACATGGTTCCTGGCTGTTTTGTAGGCGGTTTCTATGGCTTCGCGCGCGTCATACTCCAATACTTTAATCCCAAACCCAAACCCGCACATTTTATTTTTGGACGATGAATAGTACTTTGAACCTGAAGGGGTTGTAACTGTCGTGTCTTAGGAAGGTGAAGCCCACTTTTGATAGCATCTTTTTAAATGATGATATGGAGTAAAGCCAGTAATGGGGAGTTATTTTGGGGAGTGGTTTGCGTATGAGAAAGCGGTAGGTTTTTAATTCTGTCTCACGCAAAACGCCTTTGAAGTTGTGTATTGAAAACTTGTTGTTTGCTTGAACGACAGCGATTTTGCGTTTTTTTGTCGTGCGCCATATTTCTTGCAATGCGGTTTGTGGTTCTGCGAGGTGCATAAGTGTTTCTATGCAAATGGTGATGTCAAAGGTTTCTGCTTTGAATGGAAGGTTTTCAGCGTCGGCTATTAAAAGCGAAATGTTGTTGAGGTGATGCTTCGTAACGATGTTTTTGACGAGTTTTACGGTTTTTGGGAAGATGTCTATGGCTACTACTTCGGCACCTTTCTGTGCTATTGCTATCGAGAAGCGTCCTGCGCCAACGCCGATGTCTAAAACGATGCTATTTTGCCAGTTGAACTGTTCAAGAATCATTTTTTCGAATTTGGCTTGTTTCGAAAGGTATGTAGTGGGAACCCAGATGCCGAAATGCCCTTCGTGGAAATATTTTTTGGTTTCTGTTGAAATCTTTTTTCCCTCGATTTATGTTACGCGTGTGGCAAATTAAATTTTCAGTTTTGGTCTCGCGCGCGCATAGACGGAGATTGAAGTCTTGCTGCAAGTACAAACCTATGGCAGATATGATTGTGGAAGCTGCTAAGCCCCAAAAAGGTTGAATCCGTCCCTAGCTAAGACCCTAGCCATCCTAATTGCTTTACTCATCAAAGTCAGAGTTCTCAAATGTGTATAAGCGTAGTTTTCTGAAAGAAATTGTGCGAGACCTGCACTTCAACATTTTAATTATTCTTATTCGGATTTTGAGCAGGTTCAGCAATAGCAATTATTGCTCGCAAGGTCAGAGAGAAACAAATGCATGTGCATCAAGTCAAAATTTCTCAAATATATTCCCATTCAATTACTTCATCGCCTTTGATGTTTTTTCTCGCTATTCTTCCAATTACTAATTCTAAGAATTTAGGAGAAATCCCTGTTCCAGGTCTTTTGAAAGTTAGCATATTCCTAGTAATCTCTGCCCCTTTTGGAATGCCTTTCCGGGCAACAATGCTTCTCCGGGCATATTTCCTTGCAGGCAACTCAACATCTAATGGCTTCTTTCCCTCCTCCCCCAGAATTTTTTCTAACAGCCTCATATTCTCGACTAAGGTTCCCAAGTCATGAAAATCCATTGCATGATAATGATCGTTGTCTTCAAGAGATTTGTCAAGAGTGAAATGCTTTTCAAGAACCTTTGCACCCAACAAAGCTGCAGTAGTTAACGTTAGCATGCTTCTATCTGGCAATGTATGATCAGAATAGCCCACCAAGTAGGTTGGGAAGGCTTTTCTAAGGTGTGTAATCATGTTTAGGTTAGCGTCTTCGTATCTTGTGGGATAACTTAAAACACAATGTAAAATCACTATTTGTTCGTTTCCTTCTACCTCTATAGCGTTCAGGGCATCCTCAATCTCCCCAATTGTTGAAGCACCAGTTGATAAAAAAATCGGTTTTTTTTTCCGGGCAATATGTTTTATAAATGGTGTATTTGTGATGTCTGAAGAAGAAATTTTAAATGCAGGAACGAGTTCATCGAGGAAGTCAACAGCATCAAAATCAAAAGGTGTAGACATAAAAATTATGTGTTTATCCTTAGCGTATTCAGCGAGTTCACGAAATTCCTCCTCGGCGAACTTGTCATATTTTTTGAAATAGGCATATTGGCTTCTTTTAGTTTTCCAATAGGCGGGTGAAATCCTCGATGCAATTTTCTCAGCTTTGTATGTTTGGAATTTTATGGCGTCTGCACCTGCAGATGCCGCTTCATTGATCAATTTCTTGGCGAGTCCCATATCGTTCTCATAATTAACCCCAGCCTCAGCTACGATAAATGGACCACTTCTCTCATCAAGTATTTTATTTCTGACTTTAATTCGTTTCAAATTTTGATTCCCAATATTTGTTAAATATTAGTTTTATGCATCTATCAGTTACTTCTCTAAGGTTAAAGTTTTTCAAAGCTTCGCTCATCTTTCGACGTAATTCATAATTATTTATTATCCCTCTCAAAGCTAATGCAATGTCTTCTTCAGTGACCCTAGATTCAATTCCAAGATCTAAGATTCCTTGGCAAGTGTGTGAAAATAAATGTCTTACTTCCCGCTCGTTTTGCGAGATGGATATGCATGGAACGCCCATTGCTGCCACTTCGTAAATCGTTCGCCCATTAGAGGTTAATACCAGGTCTGCTTCACTCATGATTTTTGCAATTATTTCCACGTTTTCTTTTACTTCAATATTGGAACCGTTTTTCTTTAAATTGTTGACATAGGTATATAGTTCATTTTTAAAATTATAGCCTAGACCCAAAATTATCAATAAAGCAATATTTTTTAAACTAAGTGTCTGAATTGCTTTGAGTGATCTAAGAGTAAGATTATTTGGATCAGAACCGCCAAAAAGAATTAAGATTTTATTTGCCTCTTGGTTTGTGTCGTTAGGTGGAAATATGTGAAATTCGTCTCTCAAACATATGTATTTATATCCATAATAGCTGTTCTCTGGCGGTTCAGTTTTCTCATAGAGAGCATTGATAACGAGATCTGCCTGCTTAGAACCTCTACCTAAATCCTCAAAATTAACTACAAAAAAAGCTCTTTCTTTCAATTTCGATATATAATCAGCGGGTGTGTCTAAAATATCGTTAATTACAATCTGGGGTGAAATTTTATCCAACTGCAGAAATACATCACGTTCATTTTCAATCATTATTATTGGGTAATTATACTCAGCTACTTTCTCTATGCCAAGCTTCTTAGTTTTATCCATAAGAAAATATATATTCTGGTTGAACATTTGGCTTGCTAATGTTATGGCTCTATAGACATGCCCCAATCCAATGGAGTTATCACCGTCGACTCGAAAAACCACAGTTATTCTTCGCAACAAATTTTCTGCCACCCACCAATCTTGGTATTTGTCTATATCGATGCTTTCATTGAAGGGAAGTTCAAACAAGTAGATATCATTGCCAATTCGATTTTTCTTAGTAATTACGTCTCTCCGCGATATGAATAAGGCCCCAGTCTCTTTGTATATTGGATCTAAAAATTGCCGGTTCCTCCTTTCTTTAAACAAGGGAAGAAGAATACCGTCCTTTTTCCTCCAATATAGGTGAGTTTCGTTTCTTACAGTAATCAAAGTTTCTCGTTTACTATTTTCAAATTCGACTATTGCTCTGTCCAAAGTCTCTTCTTTTAGAAGAGGAGAGGTGGGCTGCATCGAAATGATATAATCATACGTTAACCCCTTGTCCTTTTCAATATGGGTCAGGGCATGATAAATAACAGGATCTAGAGGAACATCATCTCCAGCAAGTTCTATAGGCCTTTCAACTATGTTTGCACCATAAATTCCCGCTATTTGCATGATCTTTTCATCCTCAGTAGAAACTATCACGTCATCGACGTAATTCGAATTCAAGGCTGTCTGTATGCTATAAGCGATTAAAGGTTTACCAGCTAACAATCGAACATTCTTACGTGGGATGCCCTTTGATCCTCCCCTCGCTGGTATCACTGCCAAGATTCTGTGGCGATTATACATATCCTTACAGCCCCCAGCTTAATCTACGCATACTTTTCTATGCGCCGTCCGGTTGCGCGCACCGTATATGATGTCATCTTCTATATATACTCGAAATCCCTTCTCAATTAGTATGCGAGCGATTCCAGCAGATGTTTTCAGTCCGTTTCTTTGATGGTATGAAGCAACAACAATTTTGGATGTTCTCCTCAAGGTTTCTTTAGCTCCTTCTAACGCTTCAATCTCCGCCCCTTCTATGTCCATTTTGATAAAATCAACAAGAGGTAAACGCAAGTTCATTACAATGCTATCCAAGGTGTCTGCGTTCACCGTTATCTTACAGTTTGTTATGTGAGATTTATTTAACACCTTAACATCTCTAATTAGGCTATGCCCACTCGATGAGAGCCCTAAATACAGAAGCAATTTCCTTCTACAATCCCAGACTGCTTTTTCCACAACCAAGACATTGCTCAGTTTTCGCAATCTAATATTATGAAGTAGACATCGCAAATTCTTTGGTTCAGGCTCAATCGCTACAACTCTGCTTGCTCTTTTTGCAACCAAAATGGTGAACAAACCAATATGAGCTCCTACATCAATAACCACATCACCCTTCTGAACACGAAAGAACTTTTCATAATTATGGACTAAGCGAGGTATTTTATAACCCACAAGTTTGTCTTGAATCATGTAGCAATAACTTTTAAACAACTCGAAGGGGGTGTTGAGAGTTTTGAGTCTTCGTTTTATAGTGGTCAATTTCGATGTCTCTTAAAACTCGTTTATAGGGGTGTGCACAATTATTTTTATCTGTTGTTTTCACTGTTTTTCTAGGTGAGTTTGCCGGGACTGACCACATCGCACTATTCAGAGTCTTTTGGGGTTCCTTCTTTCGTTGTTTGATCGTTCGTTTTTTAAGTCGTTTCTCAGTTCTTCTTAAATGCAGATTCCAAGACAGCAGAAATATATTAAAAACTATTAACCACGCTATGGGTGAAAAAGTTTCTTTTAGGCTTTCCCATTCATTCCATTTAACGGTTGGAGGATTAGTCGTGACAGGACCACTCCAAGTAAAGTTATCTGCGAAAGTGAAGATGTCTGACAAAGACGCATCGAACTCGATTGTACCATTGATTTGCACGTCTTGACCGTATATGTCTGAACGTACCATTCTTTTTAACTTCTGAGTCAGTGATAGACCCCATGTATACGTCTCCTTGAACAAAGCTTCTCCATCGACTAGGAAGTGCGGCTCCCTCATGTAAAATACGTGATCACCACTTATCGATAATTCTAAGTGTGATCCACAATCAACATTAATGTCGCTTCCATTAGAAAAACTCAGATAAAGAGTTATGTTGCTTCCTCCTACGGCTACTATTGATTGGTTAGTGCCCATCTGTGGGTAAAATCCCCTTCCTTGAAGTATTTTTATGTAGGAACTGCGAATAGTAACATTTTTGCCGCCTTCAATCGAAACCGATGTGACATTTCTAAGCCGCTCATGCGAGTCGTCAGATGTGATGCTCAATGTTACAGGATTCATTTCCGATGGAAAGATGATGGAAGAGGATTTAGCTTCAACTATACCCTCTAAAACGGCTTCCTTAAAAATCCATGTGTTGCTGTAAACAATCCATTGAGTCTTTCCATTATGTTTAGGAAGATCTAGACCGATAGTATCTAATAGGTTTTGAAAAACAGAAAAAAACTTTTGGCCAGAAACTTCGTTCGAAAGTAACGTTTCAATCAATGGATAAATATTCACATAGATAATCTCTTTTCCATTAATGGGTGTTTTGGCTGCAAGTGGAATCAATCCTTCATCTGATATATACCAACTCAGCGCTTCAACACCTTGGTTTACATCTAATGGAGTAACTTCAATATCAGCTGGCAGCGTTAACTCCAAATTTCTCCCAATGATTTTTGATGCGTTTACTTTCTTAATGGGAAATTCAAACTTCAATCTTACCTGAGATAATCCAGAAGACTTTGAGTCTCTACCATCTTCAGGAGGCATTTTCAGCAATATATTGATTCGGTAGGAGCTACCACTTCTTTCCGCAGTTACCATTCCTGCACTCGAGTTGTAGAATAGGTCGCTTCTTACGCCATCAATAGAATACACTGTATCTATCAAGGCTTTCCCTGAGCCATTAGGTAATGTGATCGGTACATAAGCGGAACCATTGAAAATGAATAATTTTGCATCGTATTCATCATCTAAGTTGCCACATATTATTGCTTCAATGTTGGACCACCTACCCACGTCAAACTCAATCTCGTCTAGATACCATATTCCAGAGCTCGCGCAACTCTCTGTTATTCCGATTAGTATTCTCGTGATCTTGCTCCATTGCGGATTGCCACTAAGACTTTTTGCAAACGTTAGATTGCTCATGACATATTCTCCAAAAGGGATTTTCATCGGCAAGATTACTTTTTTCCAGCCTTTCCAGCTATCTTTGAAAACGTACCAATAATAACCTTCGTCGGATAAGGCTTGAAAATAATAGTTCTTTCCATCACCATACCCATACCAATTGAAGATAAAGAAGTCATATGTGGACCAATTTTGAGGTGTACTGTAGACGTGTTCTATCGCCCACTTTTTATATGGTCCGTCTGCCACACCAATCTTCAACCCGTTGAGACCTTTGGCTTTGATGGATAAACTATCTGTCAGTTGCGGAGTGTCTACACCGCCATGCTCGTCCGCAGACCCGTGTACATAAGGATTCCAGAACATGGATTGATTGTCGCCAACCATTGTAAAAGAGTGATCTGCATCATTATCAATAATGAACTCAACACTGCCATCTATGTTGGAAACATTGAATTTTGTTAACGCTGTTGAGTAGTCATGAATTTGATGCAAGTATGAATCAGTTGAATTGTTCGTTAATGATATCTCGTTTACTGAATTAAACAGAGTGTTTGCTATTTGGTTATGATCATCCATATTAAGAATGATAATTTTCTCTACTGGGTTGTTCTCTAAGAAGTTTAGGATACCATCTATTGATTTCGTTTCCCACGCATTAGAAGGAACTATGATTATTTTGCTGTCTATACTTCTATCCGAATCAAGTAACACAGTGTAGTTGTATCGACCTGAGAATAACATATCATAAGCAAAATAATAGTTGTCCGTTGTAGGGGTAGTAGGGATAATAAGAGTAACGTCACTTTTTGAGACTGGAGGGGCGCCTTCCATTCTGTAAATCTTCACCTCAGAATTATTGTAGACTACTGTGGAATACTTAAGCAAGTGCTGAGCAAGATATCCGTTAGCATATTTCCTTTGCAGAATTTCAAGGTCTCTCTCGTGCATATATACATATGATGGCAGAAATTCTGGATGATACAAAATTGTTAACGTTTCTTCAGGATACTTCGCGTCAAATAAAGAGTTCAGTTTAGGAGGAGAATAGATCGTTGTCAAATCCAAATGGTCTATTGAGCCACCAGGAGCTGCATAAACAAAAGTAGGATGTTGCCTTGAACCTTGTGGATGCTCTTCAACAAGATAATTCAAGGCACCCATTTCTTCTTCATCTAAGATCCAGCCAGATTCACTATTGACGTTTGCACGATATTTCCAATACTCCATAGTTAGAAAGGTCGAAGTAATCCCGCTAATCGTTATGAGCCCAAGCAAAAATACAGAACAAATGATTTTCATGTTCCTAAAGTACATTAGCCTCTTTACTTTAGGTGACGAAACTCGATTCCATATTTCAAGTAATGCCACCGGAGCCATCATCGAACAGGCAGAGAAAAGGAGCGGAAACAATCGCCTTTCCCAATAACCTGTTATAAAGAAGGCTGAGTTTGCAAAAGACACTATTCTAGAAAACGCTAGTGTTGAAGCTGCAAAGAAGATGAATACAGTTACTGCCTGATTTCTATAACTTTTAGCAATAACACCTATTCCTATCAAGGCAAATAATCCGTTGATCCCTAAAAGAGTTGGATAAAGTAACAGCGGAATATTGTAAATAGGCGAAACGTCATACACGAAGAAATCAATAGAAAAGAACCATGTAACCAAAAGTCCTATGAATAAGAATGATGAAAAAAACAAGAACGATTTGATGTGACCTAGTTTAACCGTTATGGAAACTCCTTTCCAACCACGGGATGTCAAAAGATACAAGAATGAAGTTAATCCAATCAGGCCCAGTGCATAAAATTGGGCTAATGAAAATCCTTGTTGAACGGCTAGATTAATGGTTAGAGTTGTTAGTAATGCGACCACAAGTCCGATTGTAGTTGAGAGCAATGTATCATCCAAACGTAATCCAATTCTTGGCGCAAACATTGCCACAACTGTCAATATAATTATAAAGATGACTAAGTATGGAAAGTAACTAAAAAAAAGGGTAACTATCAGGATGGATAAGATAGATATGTACGCCTTTCTACGCACTCGATTTTCGCTCAGCAAATATAAAAGTGCAAAAAGAAAAACAATGCCCAATGTTTCAGCTCTGAATCGCCCCCAAACACCAATCCCACCATTTCGGCTTATGTCCCAATAGGTCTTGAACATGGTGTCACTAAGGATGTCAAATTCAGGCAAGTCAAGGTTTATCAATTTTTCCTTGAGGAAATAAACCCACCCAAACCCAGAGAATGTTGAGAAAAGGAAAGTAGCCAATACTGGAAGTCTTTTATCTATTCCGTTGAGATACTTCTTTGCAGTAACAAAAAAGGAAAGAAGTACAAAAATGCCCAAATATGCTATTGACACCTGAAAGCTAGACATAGATGCGAATGACAAATCGTTAGAATTGAAAGACAACAAGTAGACAACCCCTAGACTGTGATCAAACCACAAATAATTACTATTCTCGCTTATTGAACGTGCGGCCACAAAATGATCATAGGGATCAAGCCCTGGATCCAGACCCACTTCAGGGTAGATAATCATGACATTAAATACAAATAGCCAAGAAATCAAAGCTAGAATCAATATGTCAACTAGCTTAAAAGTAGAAATGAAAGGACCATCATTTTTCTTTGAGGTTCTTTTGCTAATAAACTGATTCTTAGCAAATGACATAAAGGATAATAAAAAGTAACAAAAGCTGAGAATTAAAGCTATTTGCGATCGTTGTTCCACAACAAGAAATAGAACGGTGGAAAGTAGACCTGTTAGAAATATGCTTAAGGTGAAGGAGAAAACCGCAATCACCATAAATGAACCTTGGTTTCTAGGCTTTATCAAACGCAAAAGGACATAGCCTGGCATTATTAAGGAAACAATAATTGAGAAAATGCAGCTAAATTGAGTATAAAATTGAAAAGCGTTTGTTAAAAGAACGAAAAGGGCTACTATTACAAAAGAGCAATCAATATATAGATGTATCTTATGTGGCAATACCATTCTTACCTCTGTATTTGTAGACAACAACAAATAAATCAGAATAACTGCTAAAATCTGAAAAACAAATAGGAAATATCTCATCCAGTGCTCTAACAGCAATAAAGTAGGTAAGGAACATAGAAAGGCAAAGAACAGCATAAAAGAATTTTTGCTAACATTCATTTTTCTCAAGTACCATTTCAAATTCTTTTTCCCATTGCTTAACTATTATTTCCCAATCAAATTTCTCACCGTGTTCCCTAGCTTTTATTCCCATTTCACGTCTAAGGGCACAATCGCCCATCAAAATCTCTAACTTATCCATCATCTCCTCGATATTCCCAACAATGAAGCCAGTCTCGCCGTCGATAACAGTTTCAGGTTTATAATCATTAAAAACAATAGTTGGCAATCCAGTTGCAGCTGCCTCAATTGTAACCTTAGGGAAGCCTTCACGAACAGATGGAAAAAGAAAAATATCTGCCTTTTGCATCAAAGAAACAAGTTCATTTAGCGGCAAATGCCCATGAATACGCACGTTTTTGAGGTTAAATCTTTCTTTCATGTTTAACAACATTCCTTGCAGAGGACCTGATCCAACCAAGTCAAAATCCATATTTCGAAAACGCTTTGCAGCCTCAAGAACTAGAAAGGGTCTCTTTCTTTGCTGGAACGATCCTACATACAAAACGTCAAGTCTGTCCTTTTTTCTTCTCGGCAGGTAAACGAAAATCTTGGTATTGACACCAGTATAAATGACGGGTGTTTTTATATTATAATTCCTTTTCACGGTCTCTGCAACATACTTACTATTACTGTAGACGTAATCGCATTTGTATAAATTCGATCGCTCTATAAACTCAGCACACGTGCTTCGGTTTAGACCAGTTACTATATTCTCAACACTGTAAATGTTAACCTTTTTATCTCCTAATAGCTTTCTGAATGTTAAATATATGTAACCATTGAGAAACCTTGGAAAGAAAAATAGGTCGCCTTTTTCAAAAAAACGCCGTAGTTCAGACAGGAAAGTTATAAATCTTATTGGTCTTCCGTGTAAGTTACGTGCTCTGATGCAACGAACATTCTTTTTAGTTAGAAGCTTTCTATCAGGCTTAGCCAAATAAAGTAAAGTAACATTAAACCGGGAAGAGTCAAGCCTTCTGGCCATCTCACGCGCGTTGAGGTTTTGGGCGTTATAATTATCTTCGTCGCAATAAGCTTGCATAAAGAGGCGTATCTTTTTCGTCATTATATACCATCACATTACGTGCGCGTATCGCAAAAGAATGGAAACTTTCCCACGAATGCTATCGGAAAGGATTATGGCTACTCCCCAACCATTTCTTTAATTAGCCCAAGAACATTCTTGGTTGCATTCCCAACATCATGCAGGTGATATTCAACAAATTCGTTCATATTAATTTCTAATTCTACGCGCGTTTTTTCGTCAAATAATGCTTTTCTTATCGTGAGTGCAACATCTTTTTCATCGTAAGCCCCTAACGCTACTCCACTTTCAACATACCCCATCGGTTCCATATGCCCTACCAAGTCAATTATAACTACCGGCTTATTCAATATCATCGCCTCTATGGTAACAGTCGATGAAACTGTTGCCACGAGGTCGCATGCAAAAAGAGCTTCAGAAGTGTTTGCTTTAGGGTTCAAAATTAAAGCGCTATAACCCTCTTCCTGTAAGACCTTTCTATGCCATTTTTCACTGTCACATGGATGTGGCTTTATTATCGTTTGAACATTCTTCAACGTCTTCAAGGAGTTTATGGCAATTCGCAGAAATTTTTCTGATGTCGAGCGATTCTGAGTTATTAGCAGAACTATCTTCTTATCAAAATCGAGTTTGTGATCTTTAAGAAACCTCTTTTTATCAAATATTTCTTCAGCTTTCGCTAGTATGTCATATCTAGGTTGACCTGTTACTTCAACTGTGTCATTTGGGTAGTCACAATATTTGGTTAAAACATCTTTTGCATATTCTCCATAAACGGCCGTTTTATCGGGAATTAAGGTGTAATTTACTGATGCCTTCACAGAAATCTCAGAAGGAAAATGAATGTAGCCTGCATGGTGGGAATAGATAATTCCATGTTGCATAGCCAATGTTGGAATACCAGCAAGTTTTCCAGCTAATGTCGCGGCTTTTCCTATAATTGAATATTCATCAGATATTAGGATCAAATCTGGCTTCTCAACGTTTACGGCTTTCCTCAAAAGCTCTGTGTATAGGATAGTGTTGAAGGTCACATACTTAGCTAAATGATCAAAAGTAGGTTTCAATAGCCTAAATAGATTTAGGTCATTGAAATTTAACGAGTCTATGAAGTCGGGATCACTATACAATTCTTTCCAAATTCTTTTGAACTTTTGAGAATGTTTGAAAATTCTGCTGAGTACTCCAAAAGTCATGAAAGATTCGACTGTTTTCCAGAGACCGCTATTATATCTAGCTTTTTCAAAGAGCTTCCTCAGGTCTAGCAATTGCATGGATGCAACTACGATATCTTGATCCAGTGCTATGATATTATACTTCATTCCACAACGCTTGATTAGATTGCCGAAAACCGAATCTTGTTTTGGGCTCTTCGACATAGGTTCATGTGCGTCAACCCAGTTAGAACCGATGATCATAATTCTGTTTGTCTTTCCATCAATCCAACTCCGTTTCTTCATCAATAGATTTCCAATAGCAAATCTTGTAATTGTCTTGGCAAAAAGAAAGAGCTTGCCAAATCGATTCATCATACATTTCAAAATGTAATCAGTAGATGATTGAGACGTGATGCAAGACATAGCTTTTATATCTGAATAAACATGTTGTTGGTAGAACCACCATAGCGAGATTTTGCTATATGCTAAAATTTCCTTAATATTTCTCCCCCTAGTTACTTTCAAATTCGACCATTGGTTTATCCATCTGATTAGTTTTTCATTATTTGAATAAATGGCATTCATCTTTTCTTCTTTGATATAATTGCTTTGGGCGTTATATAATCGCCCCACCTTGACTGCTGTGTGCACATTACAACACTTTTCACGAATCCATGAAAGGAATTCCGCCTTAGAAATTCTCTTAAAAAATAAAGGGGAAATGTAAGACAGCAGTATATTTCGTTTATCTTCTTCATTGGTTTATATGAGCGTCCTTCTGCGCTAACCTTGTACATGCACTTGAACGATAAATGTGTTCCATTCTCTCAGTTATTATTTCCCAATTCAAAGATTTAAAGATCAAATTAACTGCATTCATACCGTAATCTCTTCTTAGATCTTCATCTAGAATTAACTTTTCTAGAAGATCGGCGAGTTTACCTGCATCGCCCCTCTTGAACGTTGGCATTTTTGCTGTTTTAATATAAAACTCGTTATCAAATGCATCATCTCGAGGAGGCTCATATGTGGGGGCTATGACCGGTATTCCACAAGCCATTGCTTCCAGAATAGATATCGAGGGATCTCCTGGCCAGATAGCGATATCTGCAGCATTATAGTATTTAGCTAACTTTTTCCTATATACTGTTGGAAGAAATTGTACAATCTTGCTAATCAGACTCCGATCCATAATAGAGCGCAAGAATCGCATGTATTCATCAACACCGTTTCCCACTAGTACAACCCGAAGTTTCCTAAGCAACAAGGGTCTAATTTTAGATAATGCATAAAAAAGAATTTCCAGATCTTTACCTAGCACTACTTTTCCACTATAAACTAAAAGGATTTGATCCTTGGTTATACCTAATTCTTTTCTAGTGTCATTCTTTGCCTTAATATTGGGCTTAAAAAGCTCAACATCAACACCATGTCTACTTATCACAATACGATGCTCGGAAACTCTAAAATGCTTTCGAAGCCATCTTGCAGAGCCTCCAGAAACCGCAAAATAGACATCAACTTTAGGATCTATAAGGGGAAAAATACATTTTTGGAAAAAAATGTACGCGGATTTCCTCCATAGACCTGGACTAAATATTCCTGTGATCGAATCAACAAATAGGCAGTAGTTGAACTGCCTTTTTAGATGGGCGAGCTGAAGTAACGTCGGATAAAAAAGGTCATGGCAATGCACAACCTCAGGCTTAAAGTCTTTCAAAACAGCTTTCAAGCCACATATAGTAAGAGGTGTATCAAATATGTCTATGAGTTGCGGTAGCCTATAGACCAATATTTCTTCTTCGATGCTTTTACCTTTTCTTTCCAGCTTCCTAGCGTCTTCGCCCAGCATGATTTCCACGGTTTTTCCCTTCCTAGAAGATGTCATCACGGCTACGTCATTTCCGTGTTGTGATTGTGACAGCGCAATGTAAGTCTCTGCGTATCCTAGTTCAGGTTGAAAATATTGTACTACATGTAGAATCCTCGTACATCACGCCCTCCTACATCTTCGATGGTTCTGCTTCCAATCGTTTTATCAGATTATGTACTGTCAATATATCGCCACCACATTCTCTAGTTAATTCTATTAGTTCTACAAGACGATTGAGCTTTATTCTTGCACGAGATTTGGCTCTGTTACTTCCCTCAAAAAGTTCCCAAGGATGAAAGATTGTAACAATTATCCTAACCATCTCCTTTGAAGAAGAACCGCGCAGTTCATTCAAGAATGTTCTAAATCGATTTTCTTCTATTCCTAAAATTGGTAGATAAGGGCTAGATAGCGGAGACTTTCTTGGCATAGGGTAAACCGTTATGGGAACCTGCCATACGGGTGCTGCCCCCAACCTGCTTAAATCATCAAAAGAAGAATGATAAGGAGTGGAGGAAAAGCCATATGCGATGTTGTATAAAGAGCTATCTGCCGTTATGCCATATTTGTGCATAATCGTTAACCATCTTCCTTCTAGAGCAAGGAATGGTGCTCTAAACGATCTTACATCTTCTCCTGAAAATTGTTTTATCAATAGAATGCTCTTCCTTAGACTCCTCTCCACTTCAGACTTGGAAAACCAATTCCCTTTGGGCCAAAATCTTGTATAGCTCTCATGCGAAAATCCATGTGATCCGATTTCGCTGTCATGGCATAGAAGATTTTTCACTTTTTTGCTAAGAATCTTGCAAAAAACACCCTCCAGAAAATATGTTGCTGGACAAGCTAACTTGTTCATCACACTTACGGTTTCTTCCAATCCGGCTAACGCGCAATCAATTTCATCGTGCCTGATGAGATTGCGCCAAGTCGCGAGTTTCATTTGACGCGGAGGAGGCAGCTCCACGTCAAAAGTTGGAACCAACAAAATTCTTGGGCAATCTGCATGAAGACGTTTGAAAGTAATGGGGGGTTCTCCAACCGGTAGTTTTCTAATACTGAAAAGAATGTTTGATATCGGGATTCTAAGAATAAGTGGTAACATATTTGTCTGATTAGAAGGAATATAGTAAATATCCTATTAACAGACCAAAGACCTGCAAAAGCTTTGCAGAAACAAATCCAGGAAGATACCTTGCATAACGCGGATGTTTTTGAAATGATAATAAGTATAGAAGGAATACTTTTGTATAACTCTCTGATACGAATCGCGATTTTCTCGTAAAGTTTCTCAAATTCTTACCATAGTTGTACTTCTTTAGGAATTCTTTTCGAATTGATTCTGAGGTGTGATGCACAATTACGTTCTTAGCTCTAGCCACAGCATAGTTTTTTTGATTAATCTTCTCTCCGAAAACCACATCTTCGCCTATAACTAGCTCTGGGTCAAATCCTCCGATATCTTCAAATACGGAAGATCTGCAAAAGCGTATTGGAGAGTTAGGCAGATTAACCCTGTTTTTAAGTGAATAATAAGCAATTATATCGCCAAGAATTCTGCTTTTTGCAATATAGCTATTGCCTGTATCGAAAGTTGTTACATAGATAGCATCAATTTTTTCTGAAGAACAAAGACTAACGCATTCTTGAATCAACTCAGGAGTGGCAAATTCATCAGAATCAATAAACAGTAGAAATTGACCTGCTGCATATCTAGCGCCATAATTTCGTTGAGCAGAACGCCCGCCACCCTTGAGCAATATTCTAACTCCTCTGTGTCGCTTTACAATTTCTAAAGTGTCGTCAGTGCTAAATCGATCAATTACTATAATTTCGATATTCTTATATGATTGATTAAGGATTGAGCAAATACAATCTTCGATATATTCCTGTGAATCCCAAGTGGGTATAATTACTGAAACCTGTGCTATCGTGCCCAAAGCCAAGGATAGCTTTTCACAATTTTCATCGCTATCTTTCTTTGTGCAGCCCATCAGTTTCACCTCGTGGAATGGGGATATAATTGTGTACGTTCAAGAATACTCTTCAACTCCAGTCCTATTACATTTATTGTTACATATCTTTCCACATTCTTTCTGCCTTTTCGACCCATCTCTCTAGCTTTTTCATGGTTCTCCTTCAACAGAAAAATTGCTTCGGCGAGTTTTTTATAGTTCCCTGGCTTAACTACTATCCCCGAGTTTGTCTCTTTTACGTATTCTGTTGGTTGCCCTTCCGCACAGCATATTATCGGCTTACCTACTGCTTGATATTCGTAAAGTTTTGATGATATCCCGAGGTATGGTTTTCCAAGATCTCTCAGCGGTAAGATCAGCGTATCGGCTTTACTTAGTAACTCAGCTACCTCACTTCTGCTGAGAGTTTTTTTCATCAGTCTCACGTTCTTTAAGCTCAGCTCCATGATCGCGGATTCTATGTAGCTTGCAAGTTCTCCTTTTCCTTGAAGCATAAACTTCGACTTGATGCCCTCTTCTAGCAAGCCCCTTAGTAACTTTATATATCACATTAGTAATGCCGTCAGCCACCCCAAGTGAAGGTGGGTAAATATATGCAACATGAAGTATTCTCAATGGCTATCTACTTGCTCGTCGTTCCCACAGCGACAATAGTGGAGTTTAGATATCTGACACCAGGGACTATTTCGAGAAAACTCTCAAGCAAATATATCACTTTGACTAAGGATGGATGGAGTTTTATCCCTGCAATCTTGAGAAGCCGTGCAACAGGGAAAGCAAAGAAGAACAACCCAACATATCTTCTAACAGCAAAATCGGCTAGACTCAGCATTTTCCGTAAAGATTCCGGTGTGAATTGCTTTTCCCCTTTTGTATGTGCTTCCATTGGGAATAATTTCCTCCCAACCGCTGACAGAGGATTAAGCAAATTAGGTTCCATGAACATGAACTCTGAGTTGTTAACCAATACTCTTTTCAGACTGCTCCACACTTGTCCAATATCGCTAAAGTGATGCAAAATAGATATTCCAATTATGCAATCAAAAACTGCGTCTCTAAATGGCAGTTTTGCTCCGTCGCACACGATGAATTCTGCTCTAGGGCATACAAGTTTAGCGTTTCTTGCCATGTTCGCACTTATATCTACCCCAACAATATCGAATCCCCATTTAAACAACAACAAAGAAAGCCACCCTCCACCACAGCCATAATCCAAGATCATACTTGGCCTAGCAGCCTCAATTTCAGATTTGATCAAATCAATTTCTCTGCGCCGGATAACGTTTGGAAAAACAGCGGCATCATAGCTTTCAGTTTCGCCAGTGACAGGCGAAACCTGAGCTCTGGCATATACATTGATTTCATCTTTCACGCTCATTGTTTTCTGACCATACTCAAGATCTTCTTCAACTCAAATCCAATCATCTTTATCGTCAAATAATTCTCTACATGCCTTTTTCCTCGTCTACCCATCTCCATCATTCGTCCAAGATCCCCCCTCAAAGAAACGACTACTTCAGCAAGCCTCTCATGGTCGCCCGGTCTGACTACTATCCCTGATTTCGTCTCTTCCACATAATCGGCTGGTTGCCCCTCCGCACAACATATTATCGGCTTTTCCACGCCTTGATACTCATAGAGCTTTGATGACATTCCGAGATAAGGCTCACCGAAATCTTTGAGAGGAAGGATCAAAGCATCAGCTAGACTTAGTAGCCCAGCCACTTCCTCTCTACTGAAAACCTTTTCAATTACCTTAACGTTCTTCAACTTCAGCTCCCCGATCTTTGATCTTACGGTGTCCGCAAGTTCACCTCTTCCTTGAAGAACAAACTCAACTCCATCATCCTTCTCTTGTACGATTTTGGCAGCTTTGAGGACTTGCTCGAAGTCATAGGCAACTGAGAAGGCCCCAGAATAAAGGACTCGGAACTTCTTCGCTCTACCTGCCCAGTGAGATGCGTTTGGCTTGAATACGGTCAGGTCTACGCCACCTCTTACCACATACATTTTTCTTCTTTCCACATGATATTTTTTGGAGATGTAGTCGACGTATCCTGGGCTTATTGGCGTGATGGCTTTTGCTTTCCCATACACCATTCTTGCGACAAGTTCAGCTGCCTTCGACAGCGTAGAACCTTCCTTCATGAACTCAAGGTCATACAAATCTTTCAGCAGCAGGTCATCCACATTTGAGGTTACAGGTTTTCTCTTCATTTTACCATAGACTAGTGCAGGAATCAAGGAGATTATGTCTGGATTTGCGGCCCATATTACATCGATTTTTCCTACGAATGGTAAAGCAAATAATGACGAAATCATAAACGACACAAATAGGATTATTCTTCTAGCTAGACCCGTCGATTCCAATGGTAGAATAAATGTTCTTACAACTCTCATTCTTCCAAAATGTTCCACTTTAATGGGAAGCCACCTGTACTTCTTAGGTATTTTGCCATGGGGATAATGTGGGAAAGCTGTTATTACGGTGACTCGGCATCCATTCAAAACAAGGCCTTTAGCTGCATTATATGCCCTTGTTGCAGCTCCTCCCAAATCCGGCGGGAAGTATTGCCCAATTATAAGCACATTCAAATCAATATCTCTTACATTTCAGCCGTTTTGATTTCACTCGCAATAGAACTGGGTTCCCGAATCTACCGTTTTAAAATCTTTTTCAGAAGCTTTGGCCTGTACTTATCTACGGCTTCATCAACTCGCTCCTTTGTAACTTCCAACTCGTCAAAAGTCCTCATCAACGAAGGAATCCTAGGAGCGTTATGCGAAAGACACCTCTTTAACGCTTCACCTCTGGAAAGTTGTCCTTCCCGAACAAGCTTGCTGTAATGTTCATCGAATTCCGTGAATCCAACTAGCCTATAATACAGATAATCAATCAGCGGATACATAGAGTCGTCTACCCTCCAAGTGGCTGTTGTATCAGACGCTCCTTCCCAACCTAATTCTCTGCGTACGGTTGACACGACTTCCTTTTCGTTCCAGTATATGTAGTCGTAGAAGCCTAATGGAGCAATTCCCTTTGGCTTAGAAATTGACTCAAAAAGGTAGACGTACATACCTTTCACATATTCCTTAAATACAGACCAGCGAAGATTACGCCAATTCCTTACATATTCGAGTCCAAGAAGGACTGACAACTTAACCTTGCCATACTTGGAATACATCCCCCGCTCGTCTGGGAAAACTCCCAAAAACCCCGTCTTGAAATGTTCTTGCTCAAAACAGCTATTACCTACATTGTTTCCTCCCAAAACCAAATGTATTCCGTTTTCCTTTGCATGTCTGTATATCCGAAGGTTCATCGTCTTATCACCAGCGTTCAACACAGGAACTATTGTGTTAATTGAAGGCTTCTTGAGCCACGCATGAAACTTTATCTTCGTGTTCTTCTTTGCTGTTTTAATCTGATTTTCATCTTTCAACCACACGTGATCCACATCCAACGCGCGTGTAGCTTTCTCTATGTTTCGATAACCTTCCGGTCTAATAGCGCCGCTATCAACTGTCAAAGCAAGAACCCTCATCTTGTATTTCTTGACTATTTGATGCAGAACGAAGGAACTGTCCCGTCCGCCGCTTATCGGAACAAGACAATCATATTTCTCTCCTGCGTTTCTGTACGCGTCTAAAACTGTGCATAATGCCTCTTCTCCATAAACCTCAACCGGCTCATAATCTAAGCAGTAGTTGCATACACCATCCTCGTCAAATTCTATTCCTGGAAACGTTTCAGGCAAAATACACTTTGTGCACCTTATCATATCACTGAAAGTCTCTTCGAAGCCCACTGGGTCAACCATCTGGATGCCAACTCCAAGGCTTTTCAATTCACACACCTCCCAATGTTATCCCAGTTCTCGCGGAACCAACCCAAAGTCTTCTCCAAACCATCACTAATTTTAGTTCTAGGCTCATAGCCCAGAATTTTTCTAGCCTTTTCTATAGAAGCTCTTCTTTTCACTACCTTGTCCCAGTTTCTTTTAGGTCCTAAAACTGTTCCAGCCTCGTTTCCCGTAAGCTCGTTAATCCAATTCGCTAAGTCGATTACTCTTGTCTCAGTTTCAGAGGCTAAGTTGATAGCTTCACCCGCCGCTTCATTAATCGTCCCCAACCTAAGCGTTCCATCAACAATATCATCAACAAAAGTGAAGTCTCTAGTCTCCTCACCAGTTCCTGTGATTGGCAAGACCTTCTTATTTAGAGCCAACCAAGTAAAATTAGGTATCACGTTCCTGTACCTGCCCGGCACCTCTCCAGGTCCATAAACATTGAAATACCGCGCGATTGCCACCGGAAGCCCATAATAGTTGTGGAAATAGTAGCAGTAGAGCTCTCCAAGCAATTTGTGAATCTGATATGGCGTGTCAAGATGAAGTGAAACAAAATCTTCCTTTAGCGGCAGCGGGGCTTGACTGCCATAAACTGAACAGCCAGAGGACGCAAACACAAATTTTTCTACGCCAACGAGATTTGAATATTGAAGCACCTTTAAAGTGCCTTGCCCGTTAACGAGCAAGTCTGTTTCAGGGTGATCCACAGAATTTTGATTTGCAAAATGGGCCGCTAGGTGAAAAACGTATTGTGGCTTCGCGGAAAAGGCATGTTTCAAATGTTCTTCGTTCAAGATGCTTCCATGAATGAACACAAGCTTGGGATGATTCGGCAAATTCCACCTATACGAAGCTGAAAGATCATCCAAGACAACAATTTTTTCAGCATTCGCGTCAATCAACCTTCGAACCAAATTACTTCCGATACACCCAGAGCCACCAGTAATCAATACACATTTTCCTTCATAATGGCTCATAAAAGACTCCATACTCGCAAACTCCTAAACGTTATAGAACTTTCGCATCCACTTTATAGTTCGTGGGATTCCCTCTTCTAATGGCACAGTAATCTTGTGATTCAAGTCTCTTACAGCTTTAGAAGAGTCCGGCTTCTTAACCCTCGTAGTAAAAGGCTCAGCCTCTCCGTATGTAACCTTAGAGTCGCTCTTCCCAAGATTCTTCAAAATCAGGTCTGATAGATACTTAATTTCATATTGCCGTTCGCTTCCAAGATTATAGACTTCGCCTGGCTTGAAGCTGTCAATAATGTTAGCGAATGTCCTGCAAATGTCCTCTACGTACTCGAATGTCCGCTTATGACCAAGAAAAACCGTGTATAGTTGATCATGCAAAGCCTTGAAAATGAACTTAGGAACAACCCCTCTATACGGCGTATAATGCTCTCTTGGACCATAAACATTAAACAAACGGACTCTAACGGTTTCTGTTCCAAACATGCCCGCCGAATTAAGTATCTGCAACTCATTAACCCACTTAGCTATCGCGTAATCGTTCATCTGTTTAATCGGAATCTTCTCCATAACATCCTCACTCATAACGCCATCGTAGTCACCATAGACCTCTGCACTACCGAAAAAGATCATTCGAAACTTTTTCTTCTCCTGAAGCTTGATAACGTTTTTAGTTCCCACAGCGTTCGTAAGCCACAGGTTTTCGTAGTAGTCTTCACCGTTCCATCTGCCGTACTCTGCAGCAGCATGATAAACATAATCAAAATCATGCTTCGCAAACATACGTTCAACTTGTCTAAACCTGCCCACATCACAACGAACATAATTCTCCATCTCTGCGTGCATAAGGTCACAAGCCCAAACATCATACCCACGTTTCTCCAATTCGGCTACTAAATTCGACCCGATGAACCCCCGCCCACCCGTCACCAAAACCTTAACAATTGACCTAGTCAATTTTCTCTTTTAGCACCTTAACTATTCTTTCCGCAGCGTCACCATCACCAAACGGATTCTCCCAGTTGTTGTTGCCACTGAGCATTAACTTTGTCTTATCCACAATTTCGTAAGGATCAGTTCCAGCTAGCACGTTAGCTCCGACCTCCAAAGTCTCAGGCCTCTCAGTATTGTACCTCAAAGTTACACACGGAACCCCTAGAATACACGCTTCCTCCTGCACGCCCCCCGAATCTGTCAAAACAAGTTTAGCATTACTCTCAAGATGCAGGAACTCCAGATAATCCAAAGGCTCGACAAACGTAACCCCATTCACCTCAACATCGAACACTCTAAGCTGCTTCTTAGCTCTAGGATGAATCGGATACACAACCTTGAAACCAAACTCTTCCTGCACCAATTCCAAACCCTTCAGAATCCCGCGGAATCTTTTCTCATTATCAACATTCTCTTGACGATGAACCGTGACCAAAAAGTAACCCTCATCATCAACGCCAAAATGGTTATGAATGCCATCTTTCCTCTTTGATATCTCCAAATTCTGATAAACAGCGTCAACAACCGTGTTGCCAGTCACAAAAATCTTGTCTTCAGAAATCCCTTCACCAAGCAGTATCTGCCTAGACTTCTCAGTAGGTACAAACAACAAATCTGAACAATGATCTGCTAAGACTCTGTTGACTTCCTCAGGCATCTCCCGGTCATAACTTCTCAAACCAGCCTCCACATGCCCAACCTTAACACCAAGCTTCGACGCAGCTAAGGCCCCAGCAAGAACAGTGTTAGTGTCACCTTCAACCAAAACACAGTCCGGCTCCTCCCTCCGAAGAACCCTCTCAATCCCAATCAGCATCCTCCCAGTCTGCTCCCCATGAGTCCCCGACCCCACATCAAGATTATACTCTGCCTCAGGCAATTCAAGCTGCTCAAAGAAAACCCGATCCATATTATACGAATAATGCTGCCCCGTATGAAGAACAAAATAATCCAAGCCTAAACGTTCACATTCACGAATAATAGGTGAGAACTTAATAATCTCAGGACGAGTGCCCAGAACGATAGAAATCTTCACTCTTGACAGCCTTCCTTCTTAATCCTTCGACACTTGAAAATCACCGTTCCCCCACGCGTGTAAGGCTCGCCAGGATCAACGCATTGAATATACGCGTGCTCTCTATCTCCAGGCTTCGACAACCCCAACCCAACAGGATCGTCACCTCTCTCCAGCACCAACACATAATGCAACAGCGAAGAAAGCGCGTGCACACACAAAGCATCAGTCTTTCCCAAAACTATCTCAGGATCATCAATCACTATTTTATCGCCAACCTTATGCACAGGACAGTAGCCACGTATCTCGCAAACCTCTATTTCCAGCACCAAGTCACTCTTCACGCTTTGCATTAGTTTTTTCTGCAAGCCGCAAAATAGCATACAGCGTAATTGCAGTGGACAAGGCAAAGAACCCCATTAACATGAAGGTCATTGAAGCCAACGCTATGTTCGTAACTATTTGACGTCCTACGGAGTAGATTTGCAGCATCCAAATCCCAAAAAACATGCCTATTGCCAATAAGATGATACCAGGTACTCCAAGGAAAACTAGAGGCCTTTCCTCTACAATCAACCTTACAAGAGACCATACAACACTTGCCCCATGCCTAAATGGATTTTGCGTCGATGTCTTCTCTACACCCGAATAATTACATTCAAGCGGAACCTCCACAAGGCGTAACCCTTGCTCCTTGGCTTTGAACAAAACCTCAACACTCACACCCATCCCATTTTCAAGAAGCAACAACTTTTCCAAAGCAGCCCTACTGTACGCCCGACAACCATTCTGAGCATCAGTGATGACGCACTTCGAGGCAGCAGTAGTCAGCTTGGTAATCGCCTTTATGCCCACCCGCCTGTAAAACGGAAGCCCATTGCCACCGTTCTTCTGCATCCCATCTAAAAACCTAGATCCTATAACCACGTCTGCCTTATCGTCAAGGATTGGTTGAATCAACAACGAGGTTTTACTAACATCATGTTGTCCATCACCGTCAAGCGTCACCAAAATGTCCGCACTTAACCTTTTTGTTTCCTTAAACAACGACTGCACAGCAGCCCCATATCCCTTGTTAACATCATGCCTAACAACAATAGCTCCAAGCCGCTCAGCAATCTCACCGGTCGAATCTGAAGATCCATCATCACAAACCACGACAACATCTGCATACTTCTGAGCGTCCAAAACCACCCGCGCAATACTTCTCTCCTCATTATACGCCGGAATACCAATAGCAATCAAAGGCTTCTCAACCAACACCGCGCCTTTTTCAAATTCACCCTTGACTTCTTCCACAGTCACCAATAGCTTCTAACCCCCGTACTCATAAACCGAAATCCTACCAGCGCTAAAAACCTCCTCAAAGCCTTGAGGAACCTTGAAACCATACCAGCCAATGTCAGTATTCCACCACACAAGCCAAAAACGACCATAACCACGTTCAGCCGCCAAACTAACTGCACCGAAAACATCGTTCTTAAAGAACACAATAGTATGCTGTTCATCCAGAGAAAATCTAGCCCAATAGAAGAGTGCATCATGAGCCAAAAAACAAGAACTACCATCCATCGTTACATCTACCCATCGAAACGCCTCAACCGTACCATCCACATCGCTTAAAGGAACAGCATTAGAGAGCATAGTTGAAGGCAAATAGTTCACTGTAGTGGGAAGACCGAAAACTCCACCCCTCCCGAATAATGTTGGCGAAGTCATAAAAACGAAGCCGCAAACCACAGAAGCCAACACCAACCCCTTAGCCACTCTCTTCGAAACCTTCAACGAACCAAAATGACGAAACGACACAGCAACAGGCTTAACCGAGTGCAAAACCCTCACAAAGCCATTAGCCGCATAATAAGTCAACGGAAACACCAACATAAGCATCAACCTGTTCCACAAGTCCAAAGCAAAAAAGGGCAGTACCAAGCAGCCGAAGGCTCCTACGCAAAGCAGAATCATCCAAGCGTCCACCGCCGGATGTCTGAAAAAACCCACAATTGCAAGAGGAAGAATCGCGACGTACAATAACGCAAACAGCGAAGCAACAGAGGCTGCCAAATCAAGATAAGTTGGATAGTACTGAACAGTGTCAACTACGCTAAGATAGTTTGTAAAGAAACGCAGCAGCCCAGAATAATGTCCCTGACTCTGAAAGACCCTCAAAACATTCGACTGGACAACGGAGTACCTCGGAGAAATTATTGGAAAAACACTTACGACGAAGACCCCCGCAGCTGGCAAAGTGGCCGCGAGAACCTTCAGAGCCGTACGACCTCTCGCTCTAAGCAGATGTGAAGCCGCAACACCTAAGACAGACACAAACAACAGCACTGAGCCGTACTCGTGGCTAAAAACAACTAAAACCGATAAGACGCTAAATAACGCCAAGCTTTTCAAGTCAAGTTTATCCTTCAAAATCCAAGGCAGCGTGAAAAGCAAAACTCCTAACCCCAACATGTTCCTGTAAAAATGCCACGAAATCCCAAGAATAGCAACTTGAAACGAAAACAGCCCCGCCGCAAACAAGCTTTTCCTTGCTGACCAGTTAAAAGCCTTGGTCGCCAAATAATATACTCCACACACATTTAACCCAAAAAGCAGCGGCATAGCTATCTTTAGCAGAAGAAACGGCTCAACCCTCAACAAACTATACCCAGACACCAACAAAGCATACAGAAGCCAACCACTGAAAACTCCGCTCCAATGAGCCCACACAACCCCCTCCTCAATCCTCCAAGCATAATAAATCGTGTCAAAGCCAATCGGATACGGATAAGACAGCAGCTCCGGAATCGCCCTAACGGCCACCCCAAATGCAAACGCCATCAACAACCCAGTTCTCACCGAAGGACGAAAAGCGGAAAGCCAATTCTCAACCCTTATCACAACAAAACTCCCATTCTTGCTACTGATCTCAAGATGCAAAAGACCGAAGACCCTGCTCAGTTTTCTCCAATTGCGTGAAGCCATGCGCTAATACAGCCTGATTTGCAGGGGTCTCTTCTTTCCACTGATCCAGCAAGCCTTGCAAACCCATCTCCAACGAAATCTTCGGCTCATACCCCAAGCCTTCCCTTACCTTCGCAATATCTGCAAAACTATGCTTCAAATCGCCCACACGTGCTGCTTCATACGTGATTTCCACATGGTTGCCCACAAGCTCCACAAGAGTCTTAGCTAACTCGCTTATTCTAACCGATCGTCCATACGCCACATTAAACACCTGACCGCCAGCATCCTTAACGTTTAGAGCCAACCAAACAGCCTCAGCAACATCAAAAACATGAACAAAATCCCTCGTCTGCGAACCATCACCATAGACAACCAGAGGCCTGTCAGAAAACAGATTCTCGAAAAACCTAGTTATGACGCCGCTATACATGTCTTCTCTCCTCTGCCTAGGCCCATACACGTTAAAGGGACGCAACACAACAGTCTCCAACCCATACGAACGCCCAAAAGCCCGACAATAATACTCTGCAGCCAGCTTAGAAGCAGCATAAGGCGACAAAGGACACACAGGATGCTTCTCATCAACTGGAAAGTAACAGGGCTCACCATAAACGGCACAAGAGGAAACAAACAGAAACCTCTGAACGTCGCCGTCCAAGCACGCATTCAACAGATTCAACGTACCCTCCACGTTCGCCCTATTCGTCGAAAGAGGGTGCTCCACCGAAAAGGGAATGCTAGTTACAGCGGCTAAGTGGACAACACTATCAGCGTTCTTGACAAGTTTTTCAACAAGCTCACTGTCTTGTATGTCGCCTTTAACAAACTCAACGCTCCCACCCTCCATGTAACGTTGCAGGTTTTCTAACAGCCCAGTCGACAAATTATCAAGCACACAAACCTTACAGCCCATCATAACAAGCTTGTCAACAACATGGCTACCGATGAACCCCGCCCCACCCGTGACAAGAACCCTCAAGTCAACCACTTTTCTCATCCAAACGGTTTCCCAGCGGCATCGAGAGACTGCCTTCTCTCCGCACAACTCGAGACAACAAGACAATCCGGCAAAGCTGAACCAGCTACAGCAATGACCCCCGTCTTCGGCGTTCGATTCCACTCCTTTGGCGCCCTGCAAAGAATCTTTATCAAAGCCCAAGTTGCCAAGAAAACCTGGAACGACCAGTAAGCGTATATAAAAGGAAGCCACAGCAAATCCTTAATTCTTCTCGGCCTTGTGGTGTACAGCAACGCCAGAGCCCCAGCCACAATTGAACCTGTTAGAAGGCCCCACCCGACCAAAGTTATAGCGAAGACAACCGAACTGTCCAACTGGTAGAAAACTAAGGGGCCCAGTATGTAGCTTAAAAGCGAAATAATCAGCACAAAAGGTCCCAAAAGCGTTACTTCAGCATCAAAAACTCTTAAACTAGGTCTCTCCATTAAACGCCCATACTTAAAGGCAACTTCCATAGACCCTCTAAACCACCTAATTCTCTGACGAAACATCTGAACTAAGGTTTCCGGACTCTCCTGCCACGACTGAACATCACCTGCGTACTTAATTCGATGCCCTTTCTGCGTAAGCCGCGCAGACATCTCCATATCCTCTGAAAGATGCTTCTCACTCCATCCTCCAAGGCTCTCCAAAACGCTTCTACGAATGAACTGGCAGCTCCCCTTCAAATGAACAAACAAGTTCAAAGTGTCCTTTCCCTTCAGATAACCCTCAAACCACACAGCCTCTTCGTAAGACACAAACTTCGTGAGCATGTTAACACCTGAATTCAACGTAAACGTTCTACCTTGAAGAGCAGCAATTGTCTCATCTTGAAAATGCTTCGCGGCATTAAGCAAAGCATCTTGCTCTGGCACATTATCTGCGTCAAACACAGCTATTATATCGCCGCTAGAGATTCTCAATGCTCGATTCAAAGCAGAAGGTTTCCCAGTGGAATCTCCCCCACGGACTATCTTTAACCGCCCACCAAAATCCTTCACATACTTCTCACAAACTTCTAATGTAGCATCAGTTGAACCATCCTCCACCACGATTACTTCAACTTTTTTCCTTGGATAATTTTGCTTTAAGAGAGCACCTAACAATCGAGGAAGAACAGATTCTTCATTCTTCGCTGGAATAACAACTGAGAACGTAGGAAGATTCTTCTCGAACACCGCCTTTCGCCCAAAAGATTGCTTCTTAGCTCCATCACGGCGGAAACTTCTAATTCCAACTATCAACACGGGCAAGTTGTAAAGCGCCCAAGAATAAACCACGGCAGACAATACAATTAAGAGAACAGTAAACAAACTCATGCCCCTCTATATCGACGGTTTAAGCTTAAGCATTTTACCTTCAATTTCTGCTAATCCCCTAACCTGCGTACTTCAGAACAAACTATCTTGCAAATGAGCATTGAATATAAATCGCTTGTGAATCCTTGGTAAAGTTGCCTCTGATTGAAATCCGAATCCAACAGCTCTCACGCAGGCGCACGATCAAAACGGGTTCGCACACAAACTAGCCTGATAGTCTAACGCGTGCACGCATCATACCCTAAATGAAGACGGCGTATTCATCATGGTCACCGCTAAAAACTGGATAAACTCTTTATTACTCATCCATTCTCTGGCGGATTTGTTCCCCCACGACTGGGCGATAAGGCTTATTTTTTTAGCGAGTGGTCTACCGACTTCTCTCATCATACGTGCAACATGGCTTTCCAACGCAGTTAACAGCTTCTTTACAATCGATGTTAGAACCTTTGCCAGCAATGTGCTGCGGACCTTATCCACAACTTTTATGACTGAGTTAATCAGCCCTCGCTCCATTCCACTTAACGTCTTAAACCACACACGGCGTCTAAACGCCTTAGCCCTCAACATGATTAAACCACATCTATCTAGCGAACCCAGCTTCGAAGTCATTCCACAAATCACCTAACTCTTCTAACCCGACACTCCACCAAGTTGCCTTTCTTTAGTTTCAACGCGTCCCTAACCTCTTTAGGAATAGTTATTCTTCCCTCAACTCGCACATACACTGTGAACGCTTTTTCTTCTTCGTTGGTCAAGGTTGACGGCAACCATGTGTGGCGACGTTTTTCTACAATTTATGTAGATGACTTATAAAGTTTATTTATAGAACTGAATACTAGAAAAGAACTAAACCTGGTCTAGACATAACACCCACCACAGATGCACGTGTCTATCCAACAGGTAGACCAATTTGAACCTAAAACAAACTCACCTTGAATCAAAATAACAGTTTCCATGCTCCATTCAGATTCAGAATCCAAACAAATAGAAAAGCTTTATAGAAATAAAATACAGAACAAAATCTGATTTGGAGACTGATTAATTTGGCACAAAAAATAGTGGAAGAATTACGTGGAAGAACAATCAAAAGTTTCTTAGACATACTAATCCTGTCGCAGCTAAGCGAGGTTACAATGAGCGGGTATGACCTCATAGCCTTAATCCACAAAAAATTCGATTATCTAGTGAGCTCAGGCACAGTTTACTCCACACTGTATTCGATGGAAAGAAACGGCCTAATCAAAGGATCCTACGATGAACGAAGAAGGATTTACGTGCTAACAAAGAAGGGCATGGAAGACTTACAAAGCATCAAACGAGCAAATGGAGAAATTAGAAACCTCATAAGAAATATCTTACAACTCAAGACAGCTTAAAGCCCAGCGCAAGTCACCAACCAAGAAATACTGTTCAACGCGTAGATGAAAGCCTGAGCAAACTGATTCCACATACTCACTTCAACTGCAAACGTGGGAAAACACAAAAATTTAACTTCCCAAAGGCTCGATATACACCAGCACGAGGAACTAAAGAAGTGCACATTGAGAAACTAAGCAAACTCCTCCCCTTCTTAATAGTGGACGGCGCAATAATCATAATCATAATTTTGTCACTACAGCTAGACTGGATCGTAAACAATACACTATATTATTACGGGCTTCAATTCAGCTTAGGCTGGGCGAATATTTACTGGACAACCTTTAGAATAACCCTCGGACTGCTCTGCTTCACACTAGTCGCCACTACTCTAATCGGCTACTTCTCCTACAAAAAATCAAGGAACGAAATAGCAAGAACAGTTTTTGTCTGCAAATCTTGCGGAAACGCCTTAACCAAACTCGGCGGCAACATCAGCATGAACGAAGCTTTACCGAAATTCAAAGTTCTGAAAAAATGCCCCTTCTGCGACAAGAAATTACTAGAGAAATAAACTGCAAATCGAGCTCGCTTACGAATCAACCGAGAACTAACACTGACTATCAACTACGTCCCGAGGATGCCTCACATCATAGCTCCTAATCTTAAGCACCTGGGACTCACAATATTGGTCAAGAACCTGTATTTCCACTATATCTTCATGTTGCGCAACCAATTGTTCAGCTGGTGCTTCAATTCGCTCAACTTGTTGGGTTTCCGGGCGTGGTGAACGTTTGTTTCTAAAAATATAGTAAACCAGCGTGATTGACGCAACTATATTGAACCAAGACAAACCGACAATAGCACCTGAGCTGGCCCAGTAGGGCATAGCCCATCGGTAGCTGAATCGTAATCCAAAATCGTACAAAACCCCGTGAACCAGTTGGTCTATCTGCGTTTGGCTAACCATCACCAAAAAAGAAGCCACAGCCATAACTATCAGAGCCACGACAACTGCAGATAAGTTGATGTTGATTTTCACGAGTGCATCTTCCTGTATTTTCATCGAAGAGAAAAGCCCATAAGCTTTGTGAGCTTAGACTACTGTTCTGAAATCTTCGTTTTCAACACTGATTTCTCATTCCGATCTCGAGTTACCTGATACTGCAAGTATCGCGTTACAGTAGGGACAAACGTTTACCAGCCTAGGCTTTCCCGATTTGAAATCAAACATACAAAGGGGTTGAGTGAAAACCTTTCCACACTTATTGCACACCATAGGTATAGCAGCAATTTGGACACCATCATCTTCCCTTACAAGTTTCTTCTCCTCCACAACTTTAGGCGCACTTTTCAACCTAGGGGCAGGGGCAGGAGATAGACGAGGCTTAACAGCCTTCGGGGTAGGCACGATTTTACGACCCAGAATCTCATACACTATCGCAAAAACGTTTACGCACGCAATGCCGCCCACCAACCCGAGGGCTAACTGCAAAAACATCCAATATGGTATTGCCCATTCGTCGCTGAACTGCAAACCATAGCCATACAGTGAAACATTAACTATCCCATCTATTTCAAAAAGCAATAAAGCTACAGCAATAGCTAACACTGCTCCAATAGCATTAACTACCAGAAGGATTTTTGGATTCCATTGAAGTTTCATGTGAATCACTAGTTACTCTGGGGGAAACGATTAAAACGTTATTATCTTGAAATAAGATGCGAAAATTAATAGTGGAAGTCATCTAGATTTCGAATAAAATCCTCTAAATATACTGGTTATTCCCAGACCATCAGAACATGGTTTTCGAATGCACATACGTCGGAACCTAGGCAGACTTGAAGCGTTTTGACACCAAACGTCCCAGAGAAAAGGTCTTAGCCGAAAAACACCTCTGCTATTTCATAAAGCTTCAAATCAACAGTCTTTCGCTTACCAACAACATCCTTGAAAGGAACAGAAACAACCTCATTTCCCTGAAGAGCAACCATCCGCCCAAACCTTCCTTCATGAACAAGGTCGATGGCGGCAATTCCATATCGAGTAGCTAAAACTCTGTCAAAAGCTATAGGAGACCCCCCTCGTTGAATATGCCCAAGAACCACAACCCTCGTCTCAACACCCATCCTCTTCTCAATCTCCCTCCCAAGATAATAGCCAATACCGCCAAGTCTAGCATGCCCAAACTCGTCCACGCCGCTGCTGTAAACAATCTCTTTACCCCCCTTAGGCTTCGCACCCTCAGCAGCAACAATTAAACTAAAGTTTCTACCCCGCTTCTGTCTTCGCCTAATATACCCACACACCTTACCAACATCAAAAGGCTTCTCAGGAATCAAAATAGCATCCGCGCCCCCAGCAAGCCCAGCCCACAACGCAATCCACCCAGTATGCCTACCCATCACCTCAAGAATTATCACCCGATGATGAGCCTCCGCAGTAGTATGAAGCCTGTCAAGAGCTTCACACGCAATTGAAACTGCCGTATGAAAACCAAAAGTGTAATCAGTTGCAGCCAAGTCATTATCGATCGTCTTGGGAACACCCACACACGGAAGCCCCTTCTCATACATCTTATGCGCCACTCCCAAAGTATCATCTCCGCCAATAACAACCACCGCGCCAATCCCATACTTCTCAACGTTCTCCAGAATACGCCGCCACCCATCCTCACGCTTAAAAGGATTAGTCCTCGAAGTCCCCAGAATAGAACCCCCGCGAGGAAGCATCCCTGAAGTTGCCTTCAAATCTAAAGGAACAAAATCACCGTCAACCAGACCCCGCCACCCATCTTTAATTCCAACAGTTTCATAGCCATGCTCCTGAATTGCCTTCCTAACGACAGCCCTAATTACAGCATTAATCCCAGGAGCGTCCCCTCCGCCGCTTAAAACTCCAACCTTCATCCACTTTCTTCCCCCTTTCACTGCGCCTTACCTGAACTCCCGAACAACCTCATCTTACCCTTAACAACCATCTTCATCGCTTCCTTTGCCGGACCCAAAATCTTCCTCGGATCATACTGCTTCGGCGAAGTAGCCAAGACCTCACGAACCGCACCAGTAAAAGCCAACCTCAAGTCAGTGTCAATATTAATCTTTGAAACCCCCAAAGAAACAGCCTTCTTAATATGCTCCTCCGGTATCCCCTTAGCCCCAGCCAATTCTGCCCCATACTTCGTAGCCTTCTCAATTATCCACGAAGGAACACTAGAAGCCCCATGCAAAACCAGCAAAACATCCACCCGCTCCCGAATAGCCTTCAACCTTTCAAAATCCAGCTCCGGCTTCCCCTTGAACTTGTAAGCTCCATGCGAAGTACCAATTGCAACCGCCAAAGCATCCACCCCTGTACGTTCCACAAAATCTTTGGCCGCATCGGGATCTGTCAGCACCGCATCCTTCTCCTCAACCGTCGACTCCTCCACACCCGCCAGCCTTCCAAGCTCTGCCTCAACCGCGACTCCCTTCGGATGAGCCAACCCTACAACCGTCTTAGTCACGGCAACGTTCTCTTCAAAACTCAGATGAGACGCATCAATCATCACCGAAGTGAAACCCACATCAATACACTTAACCACTGTCTCTACATCTTTTCCATGGTCAAGATGTAAGGACATAGATTGGGGAACGGTTCTCGCCGCGGCTTTCACTATTGAAGCCAAATATTCTAACCCACCATATTTGATGGCGCTCGGAGTTACCGCGATGATGACTGGCGATTTTTCCTCAACTGTTGCTTCAGTAATAGCTAACACTGTTTCAAGGTTGTTTATGTTAAAAGCGCCGACGCCATAACCTCTAGCGGCAGCAACTGACATAATTTCTTTGTTTGTAACAAGCATGTTTTCCACAGAGATACTGTATTGAATTACGCCTATTAAAAACAATAACTAGTGCGCGCGCGTCCTTCCTTCACTTGATCTTCATTGAAAGGCAATAGTAAACCACATATGAGACAGATATAATTTATAGAAAAAGTTGATGTACACATTCCTTTGATTGTTTGTCACGAATTTCTTGCCGTAGAGGCTTCTGTCCACATAAGATTTTTACGAAGTCATTCTACAGTCTCTATTTCCAATTCAACTGTTACAGGTATTGCTTCTTTGAATATCGCTACTACAGGGCAGTTTGCTTCGGTTCTCCTCCAAGCAGCTTCAAGCAACTGTTTTCTTGCCTTAGCAGAAACGTGAATTTTGAGCTTAACGCTACTTAGTTTTGGCGAGTCTGCGGGCTTTTCGGCTTCTGCTGTCACTTCGAGGTTTGTAATTTCAATTTCGCTTTGTTTGGCTACGTCTGCAAATATTGTAGCGGCACAGTCCCCCAGCCCCATTATTGCTAGCTCTAACGCTGTTGGTCCGGTATCCTCACCTCTCTTATCAATCGGTAGATCGCAAACAACGCTGTGAGTCCTAGAGTTGTCAACTATTGTGCGAACATTTTCTATAAGTCGAGTTCTTGTCACGATTTTTGGCATTCTATTTCACCATCAATATTTTCCTCTTTATCGATGAAATCATGGATGGTTATATACGTTTTTCGGTTTGATAGCCCTGCACGCGCCTTTCTACAATTCCTAAAAGCTGAAGTCGCACTCAAAGAATTGAAAGCCCGGCTTCCACGCGTACTCGCAAAAGTCTAAGCATAGTTCTATGTGCCCGAGATTCTTGAAGCCTTGCCCATAAAAGAATTTTACTGCTTGAACATTTCGCGCCACAGGCTTGACGCTGAGAAATCTCACTCCCAAATTGCGTGCTACGGAAACAACTGTTTTCACTAATTGCTTCCCTATACCTTTGCCGCGGCGGGCTTTACTTACTATAAGCGGTTCCATTTCAGCTTCTTCACCTTTGACAATTAATCCTGCAAGCCCAACCACCTCAGAGTCGTGGATGGCAACCCAAAGTCGATCTGGCCCAACCTTCGCTAAATGCTCATCAAAATAATCCTCGGGGTGCTCTCCACCAATGGTAGGGTCTTCATAGATCTCGCGATGCCACTCCGTTAGCTCTCTCCATAAACCACGACATTGCGCTCTATCACCAATTTGATATTTACGGACCATAAAATACGGCTTCATCCTTTTACCACATCACAGAGTTCAAAATGTTGTTGCCAATTTAAGCGATTTGCTTTAGCAAGCAGTCAAAGGAAAAATTGGATAGGTTATGCCTATATAGTCCTCAAAACGGCTGATGGCCAATGATGGTGCAGAGGGTGGGATTCGAACCCACGAAGGCCTTCGCCATGAGGACCTGAACCTCACCCCTTTGACCTAGCTTGGGAACCCCTGCCTAAACAACTACACATAATTACAATACAGAAAATTAACTCTTACCCAACAACCCACTAAGTATGTTCTAAACCTAATAGGACATTCTGGCACAAAGGCAAACATACAGTCTTAAAAGCCACAACACACAACCATAAACCATGGACTGGCTCGAAATCCTCACCGAAACCACCCAACATATAAAGGCAACAGTCACACCGCTAATTAAAACTCCCATCGCCGAAAAAACCTACGGCACAGGAGCAGGCGGCGACTTAAAAAAGCACATAGATCTCCAAGCCGAAAAAGCACTAATAGAAACACTAACCGAACACAACCTAGACTTCACCCTCATCAGCGAAGAAACAGGCACAAAATGTTATGGTTCAAAGCCCACCTATTACGTCACAACAGACCCCATAGACGGAACCACCAACACCCTAAGAGGCATACCCTTCGCCTGCACCAGCATCGCCATCAGCAAAACCCCCCACCTCGACGCCATTCAAGCAGCCGTAGTTGCAGACCTCTTTCACGATGCGACTTACCTAGCCCAAAAAAACCTCGGCGCTTACCGCAACTACCAAAAAATCACTCCAGCACAGACAGCCAACCTAACCGGAGCCCTCATAGGTTTGGATCTTAACACCTACAAAGTCCCGGAACTGTCAGCAAAACTCAACCAACTCTTAACACAAACCAGACACATCCGTCATCTCGGAGCCAACGCGTTGGAACTCTGCTACGTAGCTGATGGCACCACGGACGCCTTCATAGACATCCGAAGCAAAATCCGCACCACAGACATAGCTGCAGCCACTCTCATCATACAAGAAGCAGGCGGCATTATCACCACTCCCCAAAACACACCCCTAAAAAACCTGCTAAGCCCCACAGAAAAAGTAGCTTTCATCGCCGCAGGAAACACTAGTCTTCACCAAACCATACTAAAAACCCTCGAAAAGGCACAATCTTAATGATAACACTTGTAAAAGACTATCCAGCCCTCCTCCACAAACAAAAACAACACAAAACCCTCATCATCGCAGATCTTCACCTAGGCTGGGAAATAAACCTCGCGAAAAAAGGCATCCACATCCCGTCACAAATGCCAAAAATCCTTCAAGAACTCCTTCAACTGATGAACAAAACAAAACCAAACACCCTCATAATCCTGGGAGACGTAAAACACAGCATAGTAAAAGCAGAGCCAAGCGAATGGCGAGACATACCTGAATTCTTCAAAACCATAAAAACCAGGGTCAACGACATCCAAGTCATCCGCGGAAACCACGACGGAAACCTTAAACCACTACTCCCTCCAACCGTACAACTACACCCCTCAACAGGCATAACCCTAAACACAACAGGGCTTTTCCACGGACACACATGGCCAGCTAAAAAACTCCTAAACTGCAAAACCCTCATAATGGGCCACGCCCACCCAACAGTTGCCTTCCGCGACTTCCTCGGATTCCGAATAACAACGCCAGTTTGGATAAAAGCCAAATGCAACACCGAAAAGCTGGCAAGCGCATACTTAAAAGGCAAACATATCAAAACAAACACTAACCCCACTGCAATCATCCAAAAAAAATTCAACATAAAACCCAGAGTTAAGCAACTAATCATAATGCCGTGCTTCAACGACTTCCTCGGAGGACGCCCTATCAACAAAAAGCGCGAACGCAAAAGTTACATCGGCCCGATTCTCCGCTCCGAAGCAATAAACAGAGACAAAGCAGAAGTATACATGCTCGATGGAACATTCCTAGGAACCATAGAACAACTTAAAGCGCTAAACTAGACGCTGCAAAGGAAAAAATCTTATTAGATTCGTTCTCCAGTTTTACACTGAGATGAAAAAATCTTGTCCAGGGACGAAAATTTTGAAAGATGGTTTAGAAGAAAAATGCGACGACCATTCTCCAGTGGATGGTTCTTTGAAGATATAGATGAAATGCTTCGTGACATTGAAGAAATAATGAACAAAGAACTAAAAGAATTCACTTCTCGCATACCAAAAGGCTACGTGAGAGAACGCAAATTGCCAGATGGAAGAAAAATCCGCGAATTAGGCCCCTTCGTATACGGCTACTCCATGACAATCGGCCCCAACGGAAAACCAGTAATAAGAGAATTTGGAAACATCCAACCCAGCAAGCGTGGACCAATGATAAAAGAAGAACGTGAACCTCTAGTCGACGTAGTAAACACAGATGGCGAAGTAAAAGTAGTTGCTGAACTGCCAGGAGTAAACAAAAAAGACATAAAGCTCCACGTTTTGGACGACATACTAACGATTTCTGTTAACACGCCAGATCACAAATACTACAAAGAAATAAATCTGCCGACTGAAGTCAAACCAAAAAACGCAGAGACATCCTATAAAAACGGCGTGTTAGAAGTAACGTTGCAAAAGACTGAAAAGCGCAAAGCAAAGGGAAAATCCATCAAAATAGAGTAAGCCACCTTTTTCTTACCTTTCTTGTTCGCAGCCACCCTTTTATGCAATTCTTATTAATACTAATCGCGGCGAACCACTTGGCAAAAACCTCAGAGCTTGAAATACTTCAGCAAATCTGCAAAAAAGCAGCAACTGGAAAACTAATCAAGGAGGCTGACTTGAACAAACTCTCCAGTGCCTTCGACCAACGTTTCGCAAAAGCCTGGGAAACGGTCAAAGACAAACGCGTAAAAAAGTATGTTTTCAAACCCAGCAACCGCATCGTCTGGATCGTTGTAGGAAAAGAACGGGACTATCTAATAATGCCTGCAGTTGATTTTTGCACATGTGACGATTTCTACTTCCGAGTAATGGATAGACAGATACATTTATGTTACCACCTGATAGCACAGAAGCTAGCTAAAACATTAGAAAGCTATGACTCGTATAAAGAAGAAGATAGGCTTTATAGCGTGTTAATGAAGGAATGGAAAAAGGCGATAGCTTAAATAACCAATTGTGTTAACTATGCAAAAGGAGAAAACCCACATTGGGCATAGAAGAGTTCTTCCAAGCAATAATGTACATTTTGATGACCACGGCGTTCATAACTTTGGTGATCATTTTCCTTACACTACTTCGCGGGCAAGAAGAAGGAACTCAATAATCAAAAAGGGAACTGTGACATAATTCCACTAAATCTATTTTGCTTTATGTCTAATGAGAAAGAACAGAAGCAAACATGAAAACGTCAAAACTATAGCAAGGAACATGGCTGATAAAGCATGAGGTCCAGATCCAATCATAATTGGGATAGGGCCGACGAAAATTATGATGCCTGTGCTAACAGAGTTGCCAGAGACAAAGCAGGAAGCCATAATCAAGATAGTTCCTGTGAAGATTAGTGAAAGGCCAACCAGAAGCAACCTAAACCCAGTTAATTGAGACATCGCCATACTTCCATGTCTTTCCTACAAATAGCTAAAAGCAATTTTGACGAGGAAAAGCACCACCAAAATAATAGATAGAACAAAAAGCGCTTTCACAGTTCTTCTGTCGGTTCCAAAGACTATAGGAAAAGGCCCGATGATAATTGCACCTCCACCTCCAACTTTCTTTTCACCATTTGTTGACGAAAAAAGCAGAAAAATTACAGCAATAAAAACTACTATGACTCCTGCTAGAATAAGCATGAAACCTAAAGTCGATAAAAGAGTAGAATCAATCATTGAAATTCACTGCTTATACAGTGAAAGGGCTAAATTCTGACTATTTTTCTATAGAAATGTAGAGGATGTTATTTCCTCTAACTAAGACGCTGCCATAGTTGGCGATTAGCTTTTCACCTCTACATTCAGTGGCACCTTCTAGAATAATGTTCATATGACCATCACATTTCTTCATGTTACCTTTATACGTGACGCCATTTTTCAGTGTTATGTTGACATTGCTGTTTAGTTGTTTCACTAAAACGTTCAAGGGTTTCTTGCTTGGCTCTAAACTGTTCACGTTAATGACTCCTGATGAATATGAGACATAGCCCTACCATATAAAAGTTTTATGAGAACTTGTCCCTAAGCTAGACAGCTTTCAGTTCCAAAACTTTCCCAACCTCAAGGGTTAACGCTGAACCCTGTCCCCCTTACATCTGTAATGATTTATGTGAACCTTCAAAAGCCATCGGATTGAAATCTAGCTACTGGTCTGTTGTTAATGCTTCAGTTTCCGCGGTTTACCCGCCTGGTGTACCGTGGAATGGAACGTTCTTCCAGAGGATTTCCCACCAATCTTCTTCTGTTATGGCTTCTTTTTTGACGACTAACTCCATGATTTTGTTGAGGAGTTCATGGTGTTTTCTTTCGTCGACAGCTATGGACTCTAGTAGAAACTTGACTTTCTTGTCTTTTATTTTAGGCATAATTTCGCCTAGGGTGGATATGACCTTTTCTTCGTCCGCGATGTGCTTTGCGGTTATCTTTTCAAGTTCTCTATATTCTTTGTCTGTTAACGCTGGAGTGACTGTAGTGATGGACATTGCTGCTTTGTAGATTCCGGCATGTTTTTGAGAGTCAAAAGCTATTGCACGTAAAACTTGCTTCACTAAGGGATTTCTCACTGTTTCTAGGCTGTTCGTGATTGACTCAACGATATGATGTTCCAATTTAATCTGGTCTCTAAAGAATCCCATAATTTCGTCTTCCGGCATCTCACACATTCCTCCCGTTTACAATCCATGTTTACGCAAATATAACCACTATTAAAGATAGTGTTTTAAAGCATTTGAGAAATTATGACTAAAGCACCAGCTGCCCAGCAATAAAGCGCAAACCAGTGAAACCTCTTTTTCATAACTACTTTCCGCAAAACTTTGAGCGATAGGTAACCCACAGCCATCGATGTCACAACACCTACAACCACTGCAATCACATCTCCGTGGCCAATTAATAAATTCAAATCGCCCGACTTCGCGATAGTCGCACCTAAAACCGCTGGAATCGACAATAAAAAAGAGAATCTAAAAGCGGTTTCCTTACCCACTCTTCGCAGTAGCCCTATAGAAATAGTGGCTCCGCTCCTTGAAATACCGGGAATTATAGCGGTTCCCTGTGCTATTCCTACAAGCAACGAGTCCAGAAAGCCTAAAGCCTTATCGCCTTCTCTTTGTTCTGAGAAGAAAAGTAAGAAGCCAGTTGCCAAAAGAGCGGCTCCCACGACAAGCAAGTTGTCAAAAAAAGACTCGAAAAGATCTTGAAAAATGTAACCAATAACCGCGGTAGGTACACTGCCCACAATAACACAAACGCCAAGCTTCCCCTCTTCAGACCTTAAATTTCGCCTAACAAGCGCCTTCAAAACCTCTACAATGTCTCTTCGAAAGAAAGCCACAATCACAACAAGTGTACCCACATGAAGAAGAACAAAAAAAATCACAGGTGGTCGCCAACCAAAAAATTCCTTTGCAATAGCCAAATGCCCCGAGCTAGACATTGGCAACCACTCTGTCAAGCCTTGAATTACCCCAAAAATCACCGCTTCGATAAACGACGCCATAAACTTCCCAGTTGTCCCACCACATATTTAAGTTTCCCAAAACCGCAACAGTCCCAGCTCTGATCAGAAGCCTATTCAGAGACAAATAAAATCCCTAGAAGCGGGGCACAAGCTGAATCCCATCACGCTTATAAGAAGACATAAATAGTTTATCCCATTTGTTCTTTTGAAGTTATCACGTGGGATAATATTTATGCCCCAAAAGGTTTTTTGTCAAAAATGCGGTTACGTTTTATATAACGGCCCGGACCTGAAACCGCCAGACGAAATCATACAGAAATACGACGGAAAATGTCCAAAATGCGGCAGAAAACTATCCTCCGTACCCATAGATGTGGAAGTCAAGCCAGCAGAATAGAAAGTTGACAAGGTGTCGTGACTTGAGTAAGCAAGGACAAAAGACCCACCTCTACAAGTTTAACGCCAAAAACGGTAAAATAGTCTCCTTCGCAGAGTTTGAAATGCCAATTTGGTACAAAGGCATAATTCCAGAACATTTGGCGGTAAGAAACAACGTTGGTATTTTCGACGTAACTCACATGGGAAGAGTAATAATCACCGGACCTGACGCCGAAGCATTCCTCAACTACGTAACAACAAACAACGTCTCCACCCTAGAACCCCTAAGCGCCCACTACTCAACCATGTGCAACGAAAGAGGCGGAATAAAAGACGACTTCGTCATCTCACGACAAGAAAAAGAAAAATTCTTCATGGTATACAACGCCGCTAACAGAAACAAAAACTATCAATGGCTAACAAAACAAGCAACCCACTTCAACGTAAAAATAGAAGACATGTCAGACAACATAGCCATGTTCGCAGTCCAAGGACCCAAAGCCCAAGAAACGCTACAGAAAATTTCCACCGAAGACCTAAACGAAATTAAACGATTCAAATGCGGCTGGACAAAACTCGCAGGCCTTGAAGCTTTCATTTCAAGAACAGGCTACACAGGCGAAGACGGATTCGAAGTGTTCATCTGGAACACTCCCGTTTCAAACCCGGAAAAAGCAGTAAAAGCGTGGAACACAATTCTTGAAGCGGGAAACGAATTTCTCATTGAGCCTTGCGGCTTAGGCGCCAGAGACACTTTAAGACTAGAAGCTGGCATGTGCCTCTATGGCAACGACATTGACGAAAACACTACGCCCCTAGAAGCGAGAATAAGTTTTGTGGTGAAGCTGAAAAAAGAAAATTTCATAGGCAAGGAAGCCCTGCTCAAACAGAAAGCTGAAGGAGTAAAGAAAAAGCGTATTTGTCTAAAAATGCTTGGACCTGGAATTCCACGCCCCAAGCATGAAATCTCTAAAGACGGGGAGAAAATAGGTTATCTGACAAGCGGAACCTTCTCGCCTCTATTAAAGTACGGCATCGCTATGGCCTATGTCCAAACGGAGCATGCAATTCAAGGTGAAACAGTAAACGTAAAGATAAGAAATAAACAGGCAAAAGCTGAGATAGTCAAATCACCATTCTACGACCCCAATCGATATGGTCACGCAAGAAAACACTGATGCAAAATGCTTTCGGAACCGCAAGGGAAATAAAAGAGTTTTATCAACTTGATTGAGCAAAAAGGGGACGTGACTATTGGACCTTAGAAATTTGATATCACGAGAAAAAATAGTGGACGCTCTACATAGTCTATCAAACTTAAGAATCCCTGTTTCTCGTTCCACTTTGCTCACAATTTCAGCATTAACGTTAATTTTCTTTGTCGCCTTCTCTATAAGACTGTTCCCTATCCGTTGGGGGCTCGAACTCTCAGAATTCGACCCGTACTTTCAATATCAGTTTACAGAAAAAATAGTGAAAGACGGATACTTCGACTGGGTTACGTGGAAAACGTCTGAAGCCAATCGATGGTATCCTCTTGAAGTATCGGTCGGGCGCGCAGCTTTTCCTGGTCTTCCTCTAACCGCTGCAACCCTGTACAACATACTCTCTATCTTGGGGGTGCCCATATCCCTATACCACTTTTGCATAATATTTCCAGTTATTTTTGGGGCGTTGGCGTGTTTAATAGCGTTTTTCTTAGGAAGCGATGTTGGAGGCAAGACTGTAGGTCTTTTCTCTGCCTTCTTCCTCGCATTGAATTCATCCCATATTACAAGAACATCTATAGGATTTTTCGATGATGAAACCGTTGGAATAGGGGCTATTCTCCTTTTCGCGTTTTTGTTTCTCAGAGCCTTAGATGAAAAACGCCCCAAAAAACACTCTGCACTTTATGCCGTCACAGCTGGTTTGACGCTTGGTTATGTAACCGCCTCATGGGGAGCAGCACTCTACCCAATAGCGATGGCAACTCTCTTTGTATTTACCCTGATTTTGCTTAAGCGTTACACACGTCGCTTGCTTATTTCATACAGCATAACATTCGGCCTTGGCTTATTTCTAGCAATTAATGTCCCTAAGAACTCCATTAGTTACCTCACTACATGGGCGATTCTGCCAGTGCTAGGCATCTTCGGTTTGCTATGTCTTAATGAAGTGTTAAACGCCATAAGCAGCAGAAAATGGAAAATTATCTTAACTGCAGTTTTCTTTGCAACGATGATTGGTGGGTTCCTAATCCTGTCATATCTGGGGTATATGGGTTCGATTGCAGGAAAGTTTATCGGTGTCATAAATCCGACGCAGCGAGGGGCATCGCAAATATATCAATCAGTTCAAGAGCACAGACTTACAGCATGGGGTTCTCTGTACTATGACTACGGTGTTGGCGTGCTCTTTTTCGTGTTAGGCTTGTTCTTTGCAATAAGAGACCTAACTAATAGAAACCTTTTCTTTGTTATCTTCGGCTTAACGGCATTATACTTCGCTTCTTCTATGGTTCGATTAACCATATTGTTAGCGCCCGCATTCTGCCTTCTGATGGCAATCGGAATAGTGAACTTGTTGAAACCATTCATAACCATAATGAAAGAGACGCCAAAACTAGCCCTAGGCAAAAGATATATCACAGGACATGTTGGAAAGGAATTCAGCGGATCGGTTCTCATCCTCATATTCTTGCTTTTAACACTAACCTATGCCTTTCCTTCGCCGAGAATGTATACCCATTCATACTCACCACCTACAATACTTTCCGCAAGCACCCCAATACGACCATCAGAGCCAATTACTGAGTGGACTGAGATGCTTGAATGGATGAAACTTAACCTTCCAGAAAAAGCAATTGTCTGCAGCTGGTGGGACTACGGATATTGGATATCAGTGAAGGGGAATCGAACATCTCTTGCAGATAATGCCACTTTCAACACTACACACATAGGATTGATAGGCCAAGTTTTTATGTCCAATGAAACCCAAGCAGTAAAAATTCTAAAAGAGCGATTCAACGGGCCCGATGGACCCCCAACACACATTCTTGTCTTCACGACATTCAACAGTCTAGGAGGCGACGGTAATTATGGTGACGAGGGAAAATGGCGATGGATGGCTAGAATTGCCAACCAAAGTGTAGCTCCTGGCTTCTATTGGGAGTCAGAAGACGAACGATCCAATACTTTCGGAAACATAACGGAGGAGGGACAGTGGGTTTGGAATGATGTGGGAAAAAACACAACAATTTACAAGTTGATGGAAACAGCAAAGTACTCTTTAGGTGGTGCTCCCGAAGAAGCACCTGACCTAGAATTCTTCAAAGTCTCCCACTTCTCGCCTGGAAACCCAATAGCATCCCTTGGAACTTACGAAGAACAAACCGTGTACCTTTTCGCGTTGGTTGCTCTTTATGAAGTGAATTACCCCGCTGCTTGAAGGCGAAAAACTTGTTTCCTAAAGCGGTTGATCAACATAAGCCAAACAAACCTTTAGTTCCAAATGGGCTCGGCGTGACATATGTCCTAGTTAGTGCAGTCTACCTTTTTGTACTCTACTTTTTTGACCATGCAACAGCCTTGCCTTTAGCCGGGTGTATTTTATTCGGCGGATTTATGGGACTTCTTGATGACTGGGTAGACTTGAGATGGCGATACAAAGCGTTTCTACCACTATTTGCATCATTGCCCTTAGCCGTGCAGAGAGAAGCAATAGGTCCCGAAGCCACAAAAATGGCGACGTATATCTTCGGCAAAATTGATTTCGGCATCTACTTCTACATCATAGTAATACCGATAATAGTCACTATAACGACTAATGCAGTAAATCAACTTGGCGGGTTAAACGGTTTAGAAACTATCTGCCCTTCTATTATCATGGTTGGATTAATGGTTACTTCCCCTAAGACCAATGTTCTTCTTTTTGCGCCTTTTCTCATCTACCTAATTCTTGCCTGCTTAAACTTTTCTGGAAAGATTTTTGTTGGGAATACTGGTACTTTCGCCGTAGGCATCACACTTGCCTCGTACGCAATCATCGCGAATAACGAACAAACGTTACTGATTTCAATTCTACCCTTCATCCTCAACTCCTCCCTGATACTGCTAAACATTTTCTTGTTGGGCAAGACAGCCCATCTCATTCTAAAGAATCACACACTATGTTCAGAAAACAGGCGCAGTCTGTTAACGCTAATCGCTTACTATAAACCTTTAACTGAGCGGAAACTTGTATCAGTTGTGTCGTTGCTTATTGCACTTTCAACTTTCATAGCAGTCTTTGCGTGGTTTACATGATAAAAAGAGTGTTGATAACAGGCGCTGGCGGTCCAGCTGGTGTAAACTTCACGCAGTCGTTGAAGATTGCACCAGAGAAAATGTTCTTGGTCGGCACCGAAGCAAACAAGTACTATGCCAATCTGGCATCGACTGATAAGATATATGTTGTCTCAAAAGCAACAGCCTCCAATTACATCGATATAGTAACCCAAATTATTGAAAAAGAAAAAATCGAATTTGCTCATCCACAACCAGATATTGAAGTGAAAACTTTTTCAGAGAACAGGGAAAAACTAGAAGTAAACATCTTTCTTCCATCAAAGACTACAATACAAATCTGCCAAGACAAACTTAAATCAGCTGAAAGGTGGAAAAAAAAAGGTGTCTCTGTGGCAAAAGCAATCGAGTTAAAGAACGAAGCCGACGTTGAAAGAGCCTTTGGAGAACTCGGAACCCCCCTTTGGATAAGAGCCAAATGGGGAGCTGGAGGAAAAGGAAGTACCCCTGCAAGCAGTCTGGAAACAGCGTTATCGTGGATCAATTACTGGAAATCTCGTAACAAAGAATGGCAATTCATTGCTCAAGAATATCTACAGGGCAGGAACATCGGATTTCACAGTCTGTGGAAAGATGGCGAGCTTGTTACATCAATGGCTAGAGAGCGGGTACAGTACATCTATCCCCATCTTGCCCCCTCTGGAATAACTGGTACACCTTCTGTTCAACGAACAATACACGATGACGAGGTTAACGAAACCGCCACCGAGGCTGTACTAGCAATCGACCCAAGCTTCAATGGCATTGCATGTGTAGACTTGAAGGAAAACAACAAGGGAATCCCGTGCGCCACGGAAATCAACGCTGGACGAATGTTCACAACCTCGTTTTTCTTCTCCTACACAAGCAAGAAATTGCTGAAGAGCTATCACGCAAACTTTCCCTACCTCTGCCTTAAACTAGGCTACCGAGAGCATATTCCCAACATTCCAAAATATAACATTTTGCCACAAGACCTCTACTGGATCAGACATATCGACGCACCGGCAAGACTTGTCAAGGCGGGGAAAGTCGTTGGGGCAATGTATAGATGATTGATGGCGTCGTTTTTGATTTAGAAGGAACCCTAGTTAAACTTCCTATAGACTATGAGAAGTTGTATGAAGAGATAAAGAGAGAGCTAAGGATTTCGAGAGTTAAACCGTTAACTAAAACTGTTAAGAAGTTAGACGGCAAGTCACGGGAGAAAGTTTACGAACTTTGGGAACGTGCTGAATTGAAAGCGTTACCGAACATGAGCGCCAACGATGAAGGAATGAAAATATACAAAAAACACTCCAACAAGCCCGTGGCGTTAGTTACCATGCAAGGCAAGACTGTTGTCAGAAAAATCCTTGACCACTTTCACCTATCTTTTAATGCCGTAGTCACTAGGGAAGGTGAGATAGATAGAGCGCAACAAATTAGAAAAGCCATAGACGAAATAGGCTTGGAGCCCCACAGCGTAGTCGTGGTCGGAGACAGAGACAGCGATGAAGCCGCAGCGAAACAAGTCGGTTGCGCATTCTTAAGGGTGATGGCTTGAAAGTCTGGTATGATGCTTGTACTGGAAAACACGTAAGATACGGAGTTGCCATAGCCCAACGGCTCAAAGCTTTAGGGCACGAAGTCATACTCACCACCAGAAAACACCCCGACACACTTGCATTATCCAAACTGCTCGGCGAAAAGTTCAAAGTTGTAGGCAAGTATTCCCCCTCTTCAGTTCAATCTAGACTGAAGGAAAGTTTGAAGCGTCAACTCGCTTTTTGTGAAATGTTCGAGAATGAACCGCCAGATTATGCTGTCTCTCACGGGTCTATCGACTTGTGTCGAGTTGCTTTCGGATTGGGCGTACCTACGATATCAACGGCTGATGCTCCCCACGCTATTGCAGCAAACAAACTTGCACTGCCACTAGTCGATGTCTTAATCGCTTCCAAGGCAATCCCTCCACGGGAATATGAGAGCTTTGGAGTTAAGAAAATCGTCCAGTTTGACGGAGTGGACGAAGTGGCTTGGGTGAAGGGCTACAAGCATGGACCCGACGAGTACGAAAAGCCCCTAATAGTTGTTAGACAAATGGAAACCATGGCGTCTTACGCCAAGGGAAAACGCGATGCCACGGAACAGATAGCGCAGAAACTTGTCTCTCTTGGGAATGTAATGTTTATTCCACGATATGACAGAAGCCCCAGACGCGGGTTGATTGTTCCGCAGGAATTTGCTGACTCTGTCCGTCTTTCAGCTGCTGCAGATCTAGTTGTGAGTGTTGGGGGAACGATTTCTAGAGAAGCTGCGTTGCAGGGGACTCCGAGTTTGGTGATTCCCATTTTTGGAGCGTCTTACGTCAATGATTATCTTTTCAAGCTGGGATTCACATTATTCACGGTGGAGCCGAGTGAGGTTTTCAAACTAGCGAAGAAACATGTGAGTCAAAAATGGGATGTTAAAGAACGGTTGGAACTGCTTGAAAATCCAGTTGACTATATTGAAAAAATCATTAGAAAGAAACTCTGATGCTGCTGAAACAATACTAAAACGAAGTTTGCGTTTTTAAAAGCAGCATTTCTATCAAATTCTGCAATCCATAAGAGCTAAATAGAGTGGAACGTCCACATCTTACAATAAAAGTATTCATGGAGCTAAAAGACGCTTGAGGGTTGAAAAGGTTCTGGTTATCGGGCTGGGAGAGATAGGTGCTCCTCTTCTGGAGGTTGTTAAGGGAGTTCATAGTGCAGAAGGGTTAGACATTGAGCCTAAAGAGGTTCATGGCCCCGTTGATGTGCTGCATATTTGCTTCCCCTATAGTACAAATTTTGTAGAGACCACGGTCAATTATATGAACAAGTTTAATCCTAAACTGACCATCATAGAAAGCACAGTTCTCCCCTTCACAACAAGCAAAATCTATGAAAAAACCCAAAAACCAGTCTCTCACAGTCCAGTGCGGGGAAGAAAAGCCGACGGATTCAAATGGGCATACTTCACCTACACAAAGTTCATTGGACCCGCAAAACCAGAATTTGGAAAAATGACAGAAGAATACTATCAATCGTTAGGCTTCAAAACACACGTATGTAACTCTCCTTTGGAAACGGAGTTCATGAAAGTTCTCAACACCACCTATTATGGGCTTATGATTACTTGGTTCCAAGAAATCCACCGAATCTGCGAAAAATTCCAGCTCAAAGAGGAAGAGGTAATCGAGTTTTTCAGAACAAATGAAAGAGATTCGGGGGGAAGGCATCTGCGCCCGGTGTTTAGTCCTGGAGTTATAACAGGACACTGTGTGATTCCAAACGCCGAGTTGCTGAAAGAGTTGTATCCGTCCCCTTTTGTTAAGGTTCTTCTGGAGTCAAACGAAAGACGGAAAAAAGAAGCAGAATCGAAGTAGACTCGCTTATTAGATAGGTGCTATGCAACAGATGAGGACCCTATCCGCGGCGCTAAGCATTAGAAGCCGTTTTTTAAGGCTGCAAGGCAATAAGCTACAGCATATACAGATTTGCAGGGGCAAAGTCGTTTGAAAATGAAAGCCATAGTGATACTGGTCTCTATGTCGCTCATAGTCTTAGAAAGACTTCTCCCAGTATCTAAGATTTGGATAATTTTGGTCCCGCCGATAGCCTTCAGCATAGTGGCTACCATTCTATCAGTTAGAAAAGGAAACTCATACCTCAATGAACTGCCAAATGTCCTAAGAGTTTTATCTGCATCCGTTGGAGCCGTGTTACTAGGCTTTTTCTCGCCTCTTTCTATAATGTCTGGGCTCTTGTTTGTTTTACTTGGTGTTTTTGCAAATGACGAAGCTGTGAGGAGGTTGTACAGGCATAAAGGGGTTATTGTGCTGACCGGTATTGACGCCACTGGAAAGTCAACGCACGCTCGCAACATTTCTTCTTGGTTAAAAGGCAAAGGTATAAAATGCGAAATACTGCCGTTCCACAGATACCTCTTTCTTGGCAAGCTTTCTAACTTGAAAAGTGGAGGAAAACTAAGCCAAGCAACGGGAAACAGGGCTCCTATAGCCAAGACTAGTAAGTTTTCTCTTATTAGACCTTACGTGGCTCTTGTTGACAACGTCATATTTTACATTCTTAGAGTGCTTCCGCACATCGTTAAGCGGGAATACGTGGTTTGCGACCGTTTTATCTGGGACAACTACGTTAAACACAAAGCTCTTGGATACAACACACGTTTTCTTTTCAGACTTTCCACTCTGATAAAGCCCCAAATCAGCATAGTTTTCGACTTACCTGCAGAAATTGCCTTCGAGAGAGTGGAGAAAAGAGAGAAGCACCTGCGATACTCAATTGAGCAGTATAAGATTGAAAGAAAGGAATTCAAAAAAATAGCGATGATGCTAAACTACCCAGTGGTCAACACGAACGAGTCAATTCAACAAACTTGGAATCGGATAGAGGCTTATCTTGATTCGTTTATTTGAGAAAAAACAGCACAGCAGGTTTTAGTAAAATGTTTTTATCATACTTTTTGGCTAGTTAACCTGTCCGGTGATTGCTAAGAAAATGGCAAAAGTTCACGTTTGTCATGTAAAGAGATGGAGAAATGAAGCGCAGAAAGAAAGAAAACGAAAGAACTATAAAGATAGGAATAGGGATTCCTTGTCACATCAAAGATAAGCATTTTTTGGAGGCATGCTTACAGGCCATTGCTAATCTTGACCCCCCGCCACATACTTATTTAGTGGATTTGAACGAGGGTGAAGACGGATTAAAGGGAATTAGAACACGTTTGTTTGATAAACTATTCGAAACATGTGATGTTGTTCTTCAATGCGATGTTGAATTTTACTTGTTCCCGGATATATTATCCCACGTTCAAGAAAGAAAAGTAACAAGTTTCTGCCACTTAACACGAAGCCTTGTTGATATTATCAAAGTAGTAGCACGTTTTTTAAGCCCTAATCCTTGGACAGGTTGTTATAGTTTACCGAAACATGTTTGGCAGAAAGTCAAAATATCTTATAGATGGGATGGAACAGATACGAGCATTCAGAAAATTGCAAGCAACTATAAATTTGTGTATACCCCCAAATATTACATTCTCCGTCGCTCTCCACGTAGAATTCAAGTTGCTTTGAGTGACAAAAGTTTGCTAAAGAAAATAAGAAATTTACTACTGCGAGGGATCTAGAGAACATGTCTGAAATAGTTGACTTTAGAGTGAGACTTCGAACACCCAGCGCATTGAAAGCTTGGGTTCCCAAACCCATACCTCAGTTTGAAAAATACATAGACTTCTACAAGATGAAACCTCGGTTAACCTATCAAACTCCAGAGGAAACAATCGAAGAAATGCGAAGTGTAGGAATCAAAAAAGCGGTACTGTGTTCGGGTAGCGCGGAAGGAAACAAGATTCTTGCTACGATGTGTAAAGAATACAGTGATGTTTTCATTGGAATAGCAGGAGCAAAACTCAACAAGGGAGTAATGCACGCCTACAAGGAATTAAAGAAATCATTGAGCGCGAATTTGCTCGGATTTAATTTCGGTGGACTCCTGCAAAATCCGCCGATGGCTATTGATGATAAAAAACTCTATCCATTATATGCCCTTTGCATTGACTACGACGTATGTGCAATAGTACACTCATCGCTACACTATTACACTGGATCGAAACTAGAACTGAACAGTCCGTTCAGAATCGACAACGTTAGTGTTGATTTTCCAGACTTGAGAATAGTCATGTCCCATGCTGGAAATGGTTTCGGAGACTTGCCTCTAGTGTTGGCACACAGGCATCCAAACGTATACTTGGAAGTGAGCGCGTTGCGACCAAAACACTTACCACAATCATACATTAGTGCTATGAACAAATACCTGAGCCAAAAATTCATTTTTGCAAGTGACTACCCTTTGCTGCCATTTACCATAGTGGAAGAATGGAAGCAATACGTTAAGAAAGAGAATTACGAAAGATTTTTCCACGAGAATGCAATGACCGCTCTCTTCGGTCGACGGCGATAACAATGAAAGCGAAAGAAATAGCTTCGTTTATTGGCGGGGAACTTATAGGCAATCCAATGAAAGATGTGACGAAGCCAAGTTATTTGCATACAGCCAAAGGAGACGAGCTGACATATTGTTATCTAAAGAGTGATGAAAGAGATTTGGAAGCAATAAGCAAAACAAAAGCGGGGATAATAATATGTCAGAAGAATCTTAGAAGGAAGCTTGAACGAATCAATGTCAAGCCCACGCTGATTCTTAGTGAAGCACCAAAATACGATTTTGCCAAAGTTCTCCAAGAGTTCTTTGTGAAGGAAACACCCATGATATCTCCATTTTCCTACGTGGCTGTGAATGTGAAACTAGGAAAAAATGTCGACATCCATCCAGGTGTAGTAGTTCATGGTAATACAGTAATAGGAAATAGAGTGATTGTAAGGTCAAACGCTGTTTTAGGTGCAGAAGGACTTGACTATGGGAGAAACCAAAGAGGTGAGCTAAAAAGAATACCCCATATGGGCCATTTAATCATCGAGGATGATGTAGACATAGGAAGCAATACAATAGTTCAAAAAGGAATACTTAGACCTACAATCATAGGAAAGGACACCAAAATTGGACCGAACTGTGACATTGGGCATGAGGTGAAAATTGGAGAACATTGTATAATAACAGGGATGACTCTAGTGGCGGGAGCAACTGAAATAGGAGATCATACCTACATAGCACCACATTCAACTATAAAAAACAGTATCAAAATAGGTAGCAACGTTTTTGTAGGAATTGGAAGTTTGGTGATACGCAATGTTCCTGATGGAACAAAAGTGGTTGGAAGACCCGCTATAGAAATAGAACGTTTCAGAGAACATAGAAAACGTCTAAAGGAACTGTTGGGAGAAGACATATGAAAAGAGCCGCAATGATAGGCTTAGACGGTATGTCCTGGCACATTCTAGACCAGCTTTTTGAATGGAAAGTTATGCCGAATCTTGAAGAGCTCACAAAAGAATCACTAAGAGGAACTTTGCGATCAACAATTCCTCCAGAATCAGCTCCTGCATGGACAAGTATAGCAACAGGTGTAAATCCAGGAAAACATGGAATCTTTAGTTTCACAAAACCCACAGAAAATTATGATGATATAAGAATCATGAGTTCCCGTGACGTTAAATATTTAAGAATTCATGAAATGGTCGCGATACAGAACTTAACAAGCGTCTGTGTAAACCAACTTCTGACCTATCCTATAAAGAGAATCCAAAAATCATACGTAATTACTGATTGGCTCTCTCCAGAAATAAAATATTCCCCAGAGATAAAACAATACGCGGAGAATTACCGAGGACCCACATTGAGCAAGCCGCTGCCTCTACTAACAAAAAATTGGCATTCCGAATACGTTGATGTATCAAGCCGTGTCGATACAGTCAACACACTTCTACAAAAGATAAATTGGGACTTGTTTTGGGTCGTTTATAGCGAACCAGACCATCTGTTCCATAGATACTATGATTTGGTCATGAAAAGAGACAAAAGACTAATGCAATTATTCACTAAGATCGACGAGACTTTTGGAATAGTTAAGGATATTGCTGATCTAATAATAGTTGTTTCTGATCATGGCTTCCGTAAGTATAGCAAAGGAGTATATGTCAATACTACACTTGGAAATCTAGGGTTGGCAGAAAAAGTATCACAACAAACCATTAAAAATATTTCTTGTCAACGGCAGATCGGCGAACCTAAAGTAAAATTTCGCCTACCAGAAAAGTTGAACAGATATATTTCTGCAATTCCACCACCAGTTGAAGCAATATTGCTGAAACTCTATAAACAATTTCTGAAGGCAGACATCAAGGTGGCACTTACAACTCATGTTAACCCAAAATCATCAAAAGCATTTGCGCATGGATTTGGAATTTTTGTAAAAGAAAAAAAACTGATTGATTACGTTATCTCAATGTTAAAGAAAAAAACCTTCGTCGGAGGGATATGGAAAAAAGAAGAACTTTATGATGGGGAACAGTTGAAGGCTATGCCAGACTTGGTGATAGTTCCGAACTTTGATGGAGGATTCGCATTTCGTGGCGACGTTATCGCGCCTAAGTCAGTGATAAGGAGAGGTTTTTCTAATCACCACCCCGATGGTATCATAATACTCTACGAAAAAAATGTACGACCAGTTTGGGTAAATGGAACAAGAGTGTATGATGTCGTTCCCACAATATTGGATTTTCTTGGCTTGGATATACCAGAAAACACAGACGGCAAAGTGATAAATTTCGCAGCATAGCTACGATAGAGTGCAGTTTCTCTGGAAGAGAATTTGTGAACTACAGGAAGAAAATTCCTTAAGATTAGAGATTGATAGGTGACTGGCTTACGAAAGATGAGATCTGTTGCGGTACTCAAGCATTTTGATATTTGTTGAGTTAGTAATATTAAGATGATTAGCCTTGCAACGGATACTGATGGGAAGCTTGTGAACTACTGAATATGAAATCTTAGGAAAAACAAAGATGCCCAAAGCTTTCTTCTGCCTCAAAATATCTAGTGCGCTGCTACTCTCTTGCACGTACAATATGATTAAGCAAGCCGGCAATCCATCGGAGGCGCGATGGAAGATAGTTATGTAGTAATTCTATGTCTCGCTTTTCCACGGCTTTCAATACAATCAAAGAAAGAAGATAAACGACCACACCTACGGCTGCGTAAACAGGAAGCAGACGTAAACGTAGAACAAGAAACTGATAAGACGAGGGATCAGTGATTGCCCTTAAAAGTTCCAACGCGAAAAGTGATAGAATCATGGTTATAGACGCCGTTGCCGACTTCCATATTGCTTCTCTGTCGAACTCTATCTTGAGACTCGCCCAAAGCACATATGTTCCTAAACTAAACCCTGCAAGCGCAGCAAAAAACCTTAAAGCGCCACCCCTGTTAAGTCTGCGTTTAAATATGCTAGAGAAATGTATGAAAGAAACGCATCTAAGATAATAACAATTGCATGCATACATCGCACTGGTAGCTTGCTTTAATGTTGGTGAGGATGTTTTTCTCTCGTCGCCTTTCCAGTTATTTTCGAAGCGTTGGCAGGTTGTATTTTATGAATTTTCTGAGGGTTGTTGAGGGGTTTTGCCCCACTAGCCATGCATGCATTTACCGATATGGCGTCGCAGAAGACTAGTACGAAGAAACTTGTTTGAGCTCATGAGCTGACGCGGAACTCAGCGCGTGGAGACTTCCATGGTGTATCAGCTTTGAAAAATCTATCTCCTAAAAGAGGATTCCACCACCATTTGTTACTTTTATACCAATCAAGCGTTTTTTCTAGACCTCTAGAGAATGCGAACGTTGCTTTCCAGCCAAGAGCTCCTATTTTAGTAATATTAAGTGAATATCTACGATCATGACCTGGTCTGTCGGGTACGTGTTTTATTAAGCCCTCTGATCTATTCAACATTCTCAAAATCTTCATTACGATTTCAATGTTCATGAGTTCCTCGCTCGAAGCGATGTTGTATATTTCTCCATCTTTTCCTTTTTGAGCCACTAAATCTATAGCCGCGCAGTTGTCTGTGACATAAAGCCAATCTCTTACCTGTCTCCCGTCACCATAGATGGGTAGAGGTTGGTTGTGGAGGGCGCGCAGTATTAGCTTGGGGATTAGTTTTTCGGGGTATTGGAATGGTCCGTAATTGTTGGAGCTGCGGGTGACAATCACTGGGAGTCCGTATGTTTTATGGAAGGCCAAGGCAATGTGATCGCCTGAGGCTTTGCTTGCAGAGTAGGGACTGGATGGGTCTAGAATGTCTGTTTCTTTGAAAGATCCGTTCTTTATGCTGCCGTAGACTTCGTCGGTGGAAATTTGCACAAATCTTTTGACTTCGAATCTTCTTGCGGCGTCTAGGAGGATGTAAGTTCCGTATGCGTCAGTCAAAACAAAGGAACCTGCCTCTGCAACACTTCTATCAACGTGGGTTTCAGCCGCGAAATTTATTATCAAGTCAAATTTCTCTTTCACTAAGGGCTCTACTGCTTTTCTGTCTCGAATATCTCCGTGAATGAATCTGTAACGTGAATCGTCTTTTACATCTTGCAAATTTTCAAGTCTACCCGCGTAGGTAAGCAGGTCAAAATTGACGATTTCTATGTCTTCATGGTTTGATAACATGTGTCTTGTGAAGTTGCTGCCGATGAAGCCTGCTCCGCCTGTAACTAAGACTCTCATTACTCTTTTTCACCCGTGTTTTAGCCATGGTGCAAGTTTCCAGTCATAAGGAATCTTCTCGGTGTCTGGGGGTAATCGGTGTTCGTCTGGTTTCTTGTAGTTGTATAGATTAGTGGGTACATTCATGACGAGGGCGGTTTCTTCGCCTATTGCTTTGAATCCATGCCAGACTTGGGGCGGTATCTTAACGAGTAGAGGGTTTTTTTCGCCGATGACGAACTCGTTGATTTCTCCTTTGGTTTTCGAATTTTTTCTGCCATCGCATAGAACGAGTTTAACCATTCCTTTTACGCAGGCTATGTTGTCTGTTTGTTTTTTATGCATGTGCCAAGCCTTCACCACTTCTGGATAGGCTGCGGTGACGTAGGCTTGGGCGAATTTTTCGAATAATTCCCAGTCGCTTCTGAGGACCTCCATTAACCAGCCTCTTTCATCTGCAATTAGCCTCAGTTGCCTTGTAACTACTCCTTCAATCAATTACAACGCCTCACAAAACTATTCTTGAATATTCACCTACAACAAGTCTATAGCCTTTTGGGCTTTTCTGATTTGTAGTTAACGTTGTCCCAGCTCCTACGAGGCTGTCGGTTATTTTGCCTTCAATTTCCACGTAGCAGTCATCCATGACGATCGAGTTTTCTATTTCTCCTCTTTCGATTTTTACGTTGTTTCCTATGCTTGTGTAAGGACCTATGTAGACATGTTCTCCTATGATTGCGTTTTTGCCGATTATAGCAGGCCCCCTCACTAAAGCGCCACGCTTGACGACTGTCTCTTTTCCTATGGATACTCTCCCTTGGATGGAGGATTTTTCTTCAACGATGCCATCTATTTTCTTTTCAAGGTCGTCAAGGACCAGTTGATTTGCTTCCAGTATGTCTTCCACCGTTCCAGTGTCCTTCCACCATCCTGTTACAAACTTGTAGCCAACTCTGTATCCTGCATCTAGTAAGCCTTGTAGTGCCTCGGTGATTTCTAGTTCTCCCCTCCAAGAAGACTTCAAACCCTTTATCATTTTGAAAATTACGGGCGTGAGAAAGTATATTCCAGTGAGAGCGTAGTTGCTTGGTGGTTTTTTCGGTTTTTCAATTAGCTTAACCAGTTTTTCATTTTTGTCAAATTCAGCTACCCCGAACTGCCGAGGGTTCTCGACTTCACACAGAAGAATCATTGCATCGTAGTTTGAATTCCTAAATTCTTTCGTATACTCTGCAATCTTACCTTTCAACAAGTTGTCGCCAAGATACACGATGAAAGGGCTATCGCCAACAAAGTCTTCTGTGAGGCTGACTGCTTGAGCTATTCCACCAGGTTTTTTTTGGTGAATGTAGGTTGTTTTTACGCCGAACTCTCTGCCGTCCCTGTAGTAGTTTTCGACTTTTTCTGGCAAAATGTCTCCAACTACAATCGCAATCTCGCCTACACCCGAATCTCTCAAGTCTTCTAAAACATATTGTGACATTGGCTTGTTCGCCACAGGGATTAGCTGTTTTGGACCTGTATGGGTTAGCGGTCTAAGTCTTGTCCCGTGACCCCCATGCAAGATAATCCCTTTTATTTTGTCTTTGCCCAATTTCTTTTCATCTCCTTCAAACCCTGCGCAACCCCTAAAAGCTCCATATCTATCTTTTTTCTGACTTTATCTACACATAATGATGAGTCTTTCGGTCTCTTCGCTACCCAAGCTTTCAATTCACTCATCTTAATTGGTTGTATAAAACCCGCATCGAAGTTAAAGGTTTCAGCAATCTCTAAGGCAAATTCATATCGGCTTATACGCTCACTTCCAGCAGTGTGATATACACCCTCCAGTTTTTTATCGATTATTTCAAGAATAACATCAGCCAAGTTTTCAGCAAGAGTTGGAGAATTATAATGGTCTTCCACGACTGTAAGTGGTTTTCCTTCCGTCAAAGTTGCTATCACCCACTTTGCGAAATTCGGTTTCTCTGGATGCACACCATACAAGACGCTTGTTCTTACAATAACAAAACTTTCGCAAAGCTCTGCAACATATTTTTCTCCCATTAACTTCGTCAAGCCATAATAGTTAACGGGGTTCGGCTCATCCTCTTCAACGTATAGCCCTTTTTCACCATCAAACACGTAATCGGTTGAAACATAAACGCTTCTAGCATCCACTTCCTTGCATGTCTCCGCCACAATCTTTGTCCCTTCAGCATTCACCCTAAACGCGTGATCCTTGTTGCTCTCGCATTTGTCAACGTTTGTCTCCGCGGCTGTGTGGATTACGATGTCTGGCTTAACTTTGCCAAAAACACGTCGCACTTCATCTTCGTCTGTAATGTTCATCTTCAACGAATTCGGGAAAAGTGGACGCGTTGCATGCGTCGGATAGACTGCATATTTTTTCTCTGCTTTATCAACGATCTTGCTTCCCAAAAGCCCACCTGCACCTGTGACTAGAATCCTCCATTCTCTATCCTTCATAAGAAACAGCTTCTACCAATTAACGCGAACCTGCAATTTTTCAGCTTATGTAAGTGGTTTTACCTTCTTCGCCCTTACGTATTTTCCTCGCGTACTTTTCTCTTCGCGCCTCTATCTGCCGCATCTTCTCCAAGATCTTGTCCGATTTTACAATCTCATTATTCAAGTCATCCAAGCTAACGGTGATTTCCAGCATTTTTTGCAGAATAATGATAATACTCTTAGCGGCTTTAGGGTCTGGAAGATAGCCACGAGTTTCTCCCAAAAGACATAGCGCCGGAATATTTTTGAACTTTGCCATGCCAACGAGCAAGCCTGCTGTTCCCACTATGGGGTTTCCTGGGGGACTGCAAAAGGCGCCTGCTTTAAGGGCTCTGTTTATTGTCTCGGCGTCTGTGGCGGTGGCAACAACCTTAGGTATCTCACCAGCTTCTTTGCGGTAGCCGCCAACGGTGATTATAGTTTCTACCTTGTTTTTCTTGGCAAAGTCTAGAATAGTTTCAGCAATTTCGTATTGCCCCTCAATAGTCTGAGCCTGGCTGTCACCAGTGAAAAAAATAACATCATTGCCTTTCGAGTTTTTCCAGTAGTGAAACTCGCCGCGGAGAAGGCGAACGTTGCCTTTCTTATTTACAATGACGTAATATGGGAAGTGAGGTGAGTGGAGGAGGGCGAATTTTTCAGCTTTTAACTGCTTAACTAGATAGCGAGTGGCGATTCTACCAACCATTCCTAGGCCTGGGAGCCCTTCAATGAGGACAGGGTTCTTGGGGTTTATTTTGGATATATCTTTGATCATTGTTTTCATGCGTGTGATCCTTCCTTTTCAGGGCTATGCGGTATTTGGCGTATTTGTCGTTTGGAGAGAATTTTGCGGGGTGGGGAATGTGGACTTTGCCACCACAGTGAGAGCATTCTTCCGTGTTTAAGGTGTAGCGAATGCATTTTTCGCATTTTCTCAGAAGCCAAACCATTATTTTTCCCTTTTGAAGCTGCCTTCTCCACCTGCTTTCGAGATTGTTTTTATGGCTGCTTCTGAGGCTTTTTGGATTATGGTCTCGGCTTCTTTGTAGTTTTCAGCTTCTATCTTTAGGCGGTATTTTGGAGCTGCAATGGTGTAAATGTGGATCCTCGCGGTGTTGGGAGTCGGGGTTTTTTGGGCCGAGTGCAGAGCCTTTTTGATTATGTTGACGCCATCAGATTTTGTACTGGTGAGTTGGAGAACTCCATTAATTTCGACTAGTGGAGGGCGTATTTTTTCTTTCGCCAGTTCAGCTAAAGTCTGGGCGATATTGAGGGGAACGCCAATTTTTATTAATGGTTCAGAGCCTTGACGACTTGCATCTTCGAGAGCCGTGTAGACATCACCGTAGATTTCTTCCATGGGGACGACTGCTTTTTCTGTAATCTCCTCAAGAGGTTTGTTGAGTTTTTCAGCCGTAATGCGTAGGAAAGTTTCGGCTTTGCGATCGTGTTTGAAAGTGTAGATTTTATCTATGCGTTCACGTTTGTTGACACGTTTACGAGAAAGGTCTATGTGCTTCTTATCCGGATCAACTCGAAGGACTTTGAGAACGAGTTTTTGGCCTTCACGGACATGGTGGCGGATGTTACGAACCCAACTTGTGCTGATTTCGCTTCGATGCAGGAGTCCTTCCTTGTTGCCATATTCCTCGAGGGCGACGTAAGCACCATAGTCCATGACCTTTTTGACTGTGGCGAGGACGAGTTCGCCTCTTTCTGGCCATTCGGGTTTTCGGATTATGGACATCGTTACGCAGCCTCACTCCATTATAGCAGTAATTTCACCGTTGATTTTTGCTTTGCCTCCTGTTGGAGTGGCAAGGGTGATTTTACATATGTTACATTTTACGGTGTTAGTTGGGTTGCTATAGATGAGTTGTTCGTTGCCGCAATCTGGGCAACGAACGCGGATGAAATAGGATTTAGGCTTAGGAATTAAGGTTTCCCAATCTGTGCTCATTGTCTAGGCTTGGCCTCCGATAGTTAATTTTCTCAGGCGAATGCCCTTTTTCTGGATGATAAAGCCACATTTTTTGCACTTAAATTTGAGAGTTTGTTTTTTGGTTGTTTTGGCAAATTTTTTCTGGAGAGGCCATCCTTGCCCGCCGTAGCCATGTTTTTCTCTTTTATGGCGGCGGGCGCCGACAGCTAGGGCGCGGCGTTTTCCAGCCTTGTAAAGGCTTACTGAGTGTTCCGTGTGAACTTTACATTTTGGACAGTACGTGTTTATTTTTTTGGGGAAATCCATATTTGTGCACGCGCGTGCTTGTTGCGTTTAGGTTAAAAACAAAAACCAACCATATAAACATTTAACAACTTATGCCTTATTGGATTTGGTGAGCAAAACAGAAGAATTGAAAAGTTCTCAAGAGAAAATTTGGGCTATTTATGGACATTAAAAGAACAATTTAAAATCTTTAATCAACGAATCCTATCCGCAGTTTTTCTATTTGATACCTGCTTGACCAAATAAAATCTGGAAAAGATATGGATGTCACGTGCACATCTTTAAGTCTTAACTATCATTTTCGGAGATTAATAGAATGGCCTAGTCTAAGCGTCACACATAAACGCCACGACTTACCGAAAATCTTTTTCACCACCATACACATTACAGACATCAAACACAAACAGGAGCATCCAAAACCATGTGTATCCTAGGCAAAGACAAAATCTTCAATCTCATAGAGCAATACCGTATAATCTACCCCTATGATTACCAGCTCCTCGACGGGGATGGCTATGTCCTCACCGTTAAAGAAGAAACCACCCTTAACTACCTAGAACACCAAAACATCATCAGCTACGAAATAATATTCACACCACCCAACCTCGTAGCCCACCTCACAGCTAAAAGCAAATACGGGCGCATGGGGCTAAGCTTCCTTAACGCCGCAAAAGTCCACAGCGGCTTCATCGGACGCTTAGCACTAGAAATCGTCAACCTCAATAACAACCGCAACCCCATCACAATAAAACGAGGCGACCCCTTCATGCACATCGAATTCATAACCCGCGAAGGTGAACCATCCCCCTACACAGGGCCTTATCAATTCCAATACCTCACAAAAGAGGAAAAACAAATGTATATCCCCATCCTAAAGAAAGTTTTCCCAAACTATGAAGAATTAGCAAAAAAATGGTTCAAAAACAAGTCACCAGCAACCCTCTAACTGTTTTTCTCGACCCAATTCATATTTTCAATTCATAACAGTCATAACAAACTATCACAACAAACGCTTTAAATATCAGCGAAATCGCTATGCAGAAGGGAACAGCAGTGAAAGCAAAAAATTACCGTAAAGTAAAAGGTCAAGCTTACACAAGAAAAAAGTATGCCAAAAGCTCACCACCCTCAAAAATCACCAAGTTCACTATGGGCGACACAAAAACAAAATTCCCAGTCAAAGCCAAGCTAATCTCGCTTGAAAAAGCTCAAATCCGCCACAACGCCCTAGAAGCAGCAAGAATAGCCTCAAACCGCCATTTATCAACAAAACTGGGAAACAACTACTTCCTACGAATCATGCCTTACCCACACATTATCCTAAGAGAAAATAAAATGATCTTCGGCGCCCACGCAGATAGACTGCAAGACGGTATGCGCGGAGCATTCGGCAAACCCATAGGAATAGCAGCACGAGTAAGACCCAATCAGCCAATAATAGTTGTAGGTATAAACGAAGATTCCATAGAAACTGCAAAACATGCCCTAAAACTCGGCCAAGCAAAGCTCCCAATGCCCTGCCGCATAATAACCGAAAAAGTAGGAGACTAACAGCCATGGGCGACCCAACGGAAGAAAAGCTTGTACTATGGTTTGAAGAATTAACGAAGAGCGATATTCCAACAGCCGGTGGCAAAAACGCAAACTTGGGGGAAATGATACAAGCAAAGGTTTCCGTCCCCCCAGGATTTGCTATAACAGCCCAAGCGTACAAGAAGTTTATAACCGAAACAAACATCGCTCAAAAAATATATCAAATCATTAAAGAAACCATTACTGATACTGATGACCCTAAACAATATCAAGAAGCCTCCAAAAAAATCAGAAAACTCATTGAAGCTACAGGAATACCCACAGAAATAGAGGAAGCTATCAAAGCCGCCTATCGAGAATTAAGTGAGAAAACGGATACTACAAACCTCTCTGTGGCTGTTCGCTCTAGCGCAACCGCTGAAGATTTGCCAGATGCTTCTTTTGCGGGGCAACAAGAAACTTTTCTAAACGTAAAAGGACCAGATGAACTGGTTAAGAAAACGATTAAATGCTGGTCAAGCCTTTTCACTCCCAGAGCAATTTTCTACCGAACCGAAAAAGGATTCAAACACGAACAAGTCCTCATAAGCGTAGGCGTCCAAAAAATGGTGAATGCCCGCTCGGCAGGCGTTATGTTTACAATAAACCCTGTGACTGGTGACCGAAGCCAAATAATCATCGAAGGCACTTGGGGCCTCGGTGAAGCGGTTGTCTCAGGCGCAGAAACTCCCGACCATTTTGTAGTAGACAAACAAACACTCGAAATAATCGGGAGAAAAATAGTGAAAAAAACAGTAGAGTACGTCCGCAACCTAGAAACTGGAAAAACAGAGAGTGCTGGGGTGCCTTCAGAAAGACAGGACAAACCTTGCATTACCGATGAGGAAATTCATAAATTGGCTCAACTAGGCAACCAGCTCGACCAGCATTATGGCAAACCTCAAGACGTCGAATGGGCTATGGACCGTGACTTAGTGTTTCCTGAAAACATTTTCATTGTTCAATCGAGGCCTGAAACCGTTTGGAGCATAAAGGAGAAAGAAAAGGAGCTTGAAGCAACCGCTGCACCAAGGCAACTCTCAGAAATGAAAGTTGTTGTTAGAGGCATTGCGGCGGGGAGAAGAGATATAGGATTTGGCGTGGCAAAGATTGTTTTCACGCCTGAAGACGCCTCAAAGTTAGTTAAAAAAGGAGACATACTTGTTACACCCATGACTAACCCAGATTTTGTGCCTTTCATGAAACTTGCCAGTGCCATAATAACGGATAAAGGCGGCGTCACAGCCCACGCAGCAATTGTAAGCCGTGAGCTAGGCATTCCGTGCATCGTAGGTACAGAGACAGCAACCAAAGTTATGAAGACAGATGAAGAATATACTGTGGATGCTTGGAACGGTGTGATTTACGAAGGCATAATACCGAGCCTTGAAGGACCAGCAGCCTCAATGGTCAGCACGGGTTCCATTTCAATGGTTCAATCTGCACCTGTGACTGCCACGAAGATTTTTATGAACCTTGGAGTTCCAGAAAAAATTGATGACTATAAAGATCTACCTTTTAATGGTATAGGACTTATGCGCATTGAGTTTATTCTCGCCAGTTACATCCGTGAACATCCACTGTACTTGCTTGAAAAAGGCGAGGGAGACAAGTTCGTCAATAAGCTGGCAGAAGGAATAGCTAGAGTTGCAAGGACAATTCAGCCTCGACCAGTGGTTGTTAGGTTTAGTGACTTTAAAACAAATGAATACCGAGATTTGAAGGGGGGCGAAAAATATGAAATCGAAGAAGCCAACCCGATGCTTGGTTGGCGAGGAGCAAGCCGCTACATAAGTCAATGGTACGAGGGGGCATTCAGACTGGAGTGTAAAGCTATTCGCAAATGTCGTGAAGAGTGGAGGCTCAAGAATATCTGGGTCATGCTTCCAGTGATAAGAACCTTGTGGGAAGCCAAGAAATGCCTTGAAATTATGAAAGAGGAAGGGTTGGAAAGTTCTAGAGACTTTCAAGTATGGTTTATGGCTGAAACTCCTTCCATAGCGATAATGGCAGACAAGTTCTCAAAGCTCTGTGACGCCTTTTCCATAGGCTCAAATGACATGACTCAGGGCATCCTAATGATAGATCGAGATTCCGAAAGACTAGGACAAATGGGCTACTTCGACGAACGAGACCCGGCAATCAAGCGCATAATCGCACACTTGATCAAAGTAGCCCACGAAAATGGAATAACAGTTTCCATCTGTGGGGAAGGCCCCTCAAACCTGCCAGACTTTACTGAATTCCTAGTTCGTTGCGGTATCGACAGCATCTCCGTAAATAACGACGCCGTGATAAGCACCCGACAGCTGGTTGCAAGTATTGAACAGAAAATCATATTGGAACAAGCAATAGAGAACCGGAAACAAGTGCAAGAGAAGGCAAAAAAGAAGGCTTCACAAAGCCCTGAATGGACTCTTGAATAAGCACTGCACCCTCCCTTTCACAAGGTATTCCTCTCTAAAGGAAAATCGCAAATGTCGTCCTTAACATTTGACCTAGAAGAAAAACAATTACGAAGGGAAGTTCAGAAAAGAAAAGCTAAATTAGTTCTTATACAGCTTCCTGAAGGGTTGAAACCTCTTGGTCCAATGTTGGCTGCTGAGGTTGAAAGTGCTGGTGCTCTCGCAATTGTTTCTGCCGATCCTTGCTATGGAGCCTGTGACTTGGCGATAGTTGAAGCAGAAAGACTGGGGGCGGATCTCATCGTTCATTATGGTCACAGTGAAATGATAAAGCAAACCGCGTTTTCAACGTTTTACATCGAAGCGAAAGCAAAGAGCTCCGTCATAAACGCCGTAAGAAAAGCAATTCCTTACCTCAAACAGCGTAAAAAAATAGGGTTAGTAACAACCGTTCAGCACGTGCACAAACTTGATGAAGTGAGAAACATACTTTTGGAAGAAGGAAAAACCGTCGCAGTTGGAGATGCTGGGCGGTTGAAGTATGCAGGGCAAGTAATTGGGTGTGATTATAGCAATGCAAAAGCAGTTTCAAAAGAAGTAGACGCTTTTCTCTTTGTTGGCGGCGGAAAATTCCATGCATTAGGTGTAGCCCTAGCTACGGCAAAGCCTACGATAGTAGCAGATCCCTACGAGAGAAGAGCTTTTGCGATGAAGGATGAAACTTCA